>RFQS01000165.1 GCA_009924885.1 Pseudomonadota bacterium
GGATATAATTCCATGGCAAAGGAATTTGGAGGTTTAGCAAAACATGTTCCTGAAATTACTACTACTATATCTAGACCAGTTCCAATGTCAGTTGAACTAGCGGGTAAATTTCCTTTATTAGCAGTTGACCAAAAAGGAGGAGAGGAAAAAAATACAACTAGTTCTAAATCAAGTAATGATGAAACATCGTCATCAACATTGTCATCCGATAATAATTCAGGTGAAGGAGTAAAAAAAATAACATTTTAAATATATAATTTAAAAAGTATATATTTAAAAATGAAAGTATTTTATTCTCAATTACTTGAAGATCTTTATGTATATAATCATTTTATTAATAAAAAAAATACTAATGAGAATCGATTATTTCTTGAAAGTTTTTTCAAGAAGCCAGCTACCCAAAATTCAACTAATCAGTTTGAAGTAAACAATGATAATGAAGCTATTGATTTAGTACAGCAATATGAGCACAGTATTTCATACATAAGCTTCTCCTCAATTACAAATCGGGTTAATACTGTTCATGTAGATCATATCGCCCCAACTCAATTAAATATTAGTTCTGGAAATTTTCCAATTTACAAACCCATATCAATTTATGAGTCCGATAAACTCTTAACTCAATCTAACAAAAGGAGTCAGATTGAGGATTTGTTGAATTTCCTTTGGTCAGCAGATGCTATACCCGTTATCAAGTCAGCAGGTTTTATTCCTCTTTCAGCAGCTGAAATTGAAGTAATAAAATATGAAAGCTTACCATTAATACTTGGAGTCTCAGCTCCGCTCTCAGGTCCGTATGCTGAGTTAGGTAGAGCGATAGTAAATGGCGCTAAGATTGCAGTTCTAGAAGCTAATGAAAATAAACTAAAAAATCACAAGAAAATAGAATTAATTATTTGTGATGATAAAGCAGAAGTGAGTAAGGGGCTTGATTGTGCAAATATATTTATCAAGAATAAGGCTTTTGGGGTAGTTGGGCATTTGAATTCATTAATCTCGATAGAGACTTCTAAGCTTTATATGGAGAATAATATTGTACAAATCAGTCCAGGCTCTTCTCATCCTTGGCTTACAGAAACTGAAGAGGCTAAAGGTAAAGTCTTTAGAACTATTAATATAGATGAAAACCAAGCGGAGAAAATAGCTAGTGCGATTTCAAAATTAGAAAATCAAAAGATGGAAAGGATACTAGTTTTACACAATGGAACAATCTATGGCTCACATCTAGCCGCACTCATAGAGAATTTTATTTTTAGATATTTAGGTAAAGATGTCATAGTACAGAGTCAAAGCTTTAATATTAATGATTCAAGATATCATTTGCAGTTAAAAAGTAGTGTCCCAGATATCATAGTTTTTATTGGTGAATATGCTGATGCTGCTCAGATGTTAGTAGATCTAGCTTTAGATAATAAATCAGGCATAACTTTTTTTGGAGCCGATGGTAATTTTAGTAAGCGATTTATTGATTTAGCAGGTTTAAAAGCGGAAGGGGCTTATATTATAGGCTGTAATTTAGATCAAACATCACCAAGCTATAGATCTTTTGATAAGCGTTACCAAGAGCTATTCCGCTCTAGCATAAGTTCATTTTCGATTTACAGTTATGATGCTAGTCGAATTTTAATTAATTCTGTTCAGATATTAAATCAAAATGAGACGGAGACTGGTAAAAGTTTAGGTGAACTTATTAGTGAAAGTAAAACAGAGAGCTATTGTGGTGAAATTAATTTTAATGAGAAGGGAGATCCTGAGCAATCTCGCTTAGCTGTTTTTAAAGTTAAAAATGGTAAGTTTGTTAAGACTAATCTTTAAGAGATTGATGGAAAATGAAATTTTTCATCACGGACTGTCAGGTGAAAAATGCTTCAAGAGAGGCTTCTTTAGTCTGAAAGAGTTTAAATTTATTATTCGTCTTCCTCAGCCTTGAAACTGCAAGTTGTCCAGTGGTCTCATCCTTTAAAGTCTGGGTTACTTTTGGTCCTATTGAATGAAATTCTAAAATTTCATGATAATTAGCTAAGTTAATCTGCCCATCTATGATTTCGAAAAAATTTCTTACGCATTGAGAGCTAGTAAAGGTAAGCTTTACTGCACGTTGAGACGGCTTGCTCGCATATGATAACGATGTCCCGTGCTCGGCATCACTGGAAATTATACTGCGATTTAGAAGAGCTAGATCTAAGAGCCTCTGAAAGTCAGCTAGAAGCTCTTTAGAAGCTTCTGGTTTGATAGTTTTATAAGCATCTACCTGAGTCACTTTTACGGTGCCTAAGCTCTCTAAATCCTGCGTTAACAGATCATCAGCTATACTAGTGCGGGGAATTAAAAGATTCAGGGGTTCTAAAACATTTTCACTTGAAGCTATATCTTTTAAAAATTCTCTTGAAAAAACTTCGGAATTAAACTCACTCGGGCAGAAGTTTACGGGGAAATTAATTTCTTTTTCTATAAACTCTTTAGTCGCTGACCCAATTACAGCTATTTTCAAGTGTGGTGCTAAGTGAAAAAAATGACCACCTATCTCTAATAAACGATTAAAAAAACTCTCCGCCGCTCTGCGGCTTAAAAATACTAACCAATCAAATTCATGATTACGTCTAGTAGCTGCATCTAAAGCTGCATAACCATCATCTGGAGCTGTAAAAGCTAAGCATGGGAAGAAAAAATAATTGATAATCCCTTTAGCTTCAAGGATTTTTATAAACTCAGGCGAGTCCTCTTTTGCTCTAGTGATAACTACAGTCACAGAAATTTATCCTAGCAACGAAAATAGCCGCTATGCATTAAAACTTGTAAATTTTTTCTTTTAACTACCTAGTTTATAACCAAAGCCTCTAACCGTTTGAATAATTTTAGGATGATTAGAATCCTGTTCGAGCTTCTGTCTTAACCAGCAGATATGAACATCGACTGTCTTGGTATCACCTTCGAAATCTAAGCCCCAAACCTTTTCAATAAGATCATCTCTTGAATAAATACGCTTAGGATTTTCCATAAATAACCTCAGCATAGAGAACTCTCTTGGTGAAAGGTTTATCTCTTTATCTTTAAGCCATATTCTGTGACTTAAAAGATCTATGATTATTTCACCGAAACGAATCCGTTTTGGCTTTGCAGAAGAAGTTTGTTGAGATCTTCTTAGGGCAGAATTAATTCTTGCTATAAGTTCATCCCAATTAAAAGGTTTAGTGACGTAATCATCAGCTCCATTCTCTAAACCTTCGACTATTTCTTCTTTAGCACTTTTACCAGTAACCATGATGACTGGTATAAAGTTCTGAGAACTTCTGATCTTTTTTAAGACGTCTATCCCAGGAAGATCTGGCATACTCCAGTCTAAAAGAATAATATCTGGTTCTTCTCTTTCATACATTCCTAAAGCTTCTACACCATTATAAGCTGTGCAAACATCAAAGCCATTCTCTTTTAAAGAATATGCCATAGGATCTATAAGATTGACTTCGTCATCTACAAGTAAAATTTTGTAGGCCATAATATATTCTTAATATACCCCATTATTAAGAAGTCTCAAAATGTTAAGGAAATTATTTAGTTGTAATTTAATGGACTGCTTGCAAACAAAGATTTTTTCAAACTCTGCTCGCATTTAACATAAATAGCAGAGCCAATCTCCGTAGTATTAGCCTTGCCGCCAAGATCTGGAGTTAAAAGCCCTTCTGTGATAACTTCTTCTACAGCTTTATCTATAATGCTAGCTTCTTTTTCTTTATCTAAGCTATATCTAAGCATCATGGAAAGAGAAAGTATCATGGCGATAGGATTTGCTAGACCTTTCCCCATAATATCTGGAGCTGAGCCATGTACTGGCTCATAGAGACCTATTTCACCACCAAGAGATGCACTTGGCAGTAAACCTATGCTACCCGTAAGCATGCTAGCCTCATCTGAAAGAATATCCCCGAAAAGATTAGAAGTTACTATAACGTCGAACTGTTTAGGATTGCGGACTAGCTGCATCGCTGCATTATCTACATACATATGCGAAAGCTCTACTTCTGGATAAGCCTTAGAAACTTCGATTACCGTATCACGCCAAAGCTGAGACACATCAAGTACATTAGATTTATCTACAGAACACAGTCTCTTTCCTCTTTTCATCGCAAATTCAAAGGCGACTTTAGCGATTCTCTCTATTTCATATTTCTCATAGACCATAGTATTAAGTGCTCTATTACCGTCGTTCATAGCTGGCTTACCGAAATAAATACCACCAGTAAGCTCGCGCACTACGACTAAATCTACGCCACTTACTATTTCAGATTTCAATGAAGATAAATCTGCTAAAGCAGGGTAGACGAAAGCTGGTCTAATATTAGCGAAGGCACCTAAAAATTTTCTTAAACCAAGTAGACCCGTCTCTGGTCTGAGTTCACGTGCGAGGTTATCATACTGCGGAGCCCCAATCGCTGACATCAATACAGCAGCCACGTCTTTAATTTTTTCTTGGCTCTCTATCGGGAAGGGATTATTATATTTATCAATAGCTTTACCACCTAAATCTACGCTGATGAGCTCATACTCTGGAATTAAAAGCTGCATCAGCTTTTTAGCTTCAGACATAATCTCTGGACCTATTCCATCTCCTTCGATGATGGCGATTTTTTTACTTAAATTCTTCATTTAAGTTATTTTAGCAAGAGATTAGCACAACAGCTATGGAACTCTACTCCCTGCATTTTATCGAATAGGGCGATATAGTATTCTGCCTTTTGGTTTAATAAGTTTTAACAAGTCAGGCGTCTAGCCTTTAAAATTACGGATAATCACGGGTTTTATTGCAAAGAGCTAATAGATATATCCTGGAATCTGATATATGTTTTTAAAATTACCGATTATAGGCTCAGCTAAGTCATCTAAAACAGAATCAGCTAATCCTATGCCTGAAAAATCCTCTGAGATTTCGGGTTCAGATAAAGGGACTGTTGCCAGTCCCAATAAGTAAATACTGATAAATATTTACACTAAGAATCTTTGCTGGACTTGGTTTTGGT
>RFQS01000166.1 GCA_009924885.1 Pseudomonadota bacterium
TAACTCAAAAGCTTACTTTTCTGCAAAATTTTAATCTTAGTTATAGAATTTCATTAAAGTCATAGAATCCGATTAAAGCGTTAAAATTTTAATATATGAATCTCGTAAAAGATATTAGTAATTATTCGAGCATTACCTGTAACAGCAAAGAAGTTCAAGTAGCTTCAATCTTTGTTTGTATTAAAGGTACTCACGCTGATGGTCACAAATATATAGAGCAAGCTGCAAATGCGGGTGCGAGTTTGATTGTGATTTCTAATGAATTTGCAACAGCAGAGAGCATTTTGTTGGATACAGTAAAAAAAGATTATCCTCAAGTGGAATTTCTTTTTAGTGATGATACGCGTATGAGTTTAGCTGAGCTTGCGGCTAAATTTTTCAATGAGCCAAGTAAGCATATTGATGTATATGGTGTGACTGGAACTAATGGTAAAACTACCGTTACGCACCTTATACAGGAAATCTTTGATGATGGGCGTCTAGCCGAACGAACAAGTTCAAGGCTGAGGAGGACGAATGACCGCAGTGTACTGAAGGTACATGAGGATCATGAGGACGACGAAAACGCAGAAAATGGAGTTCGGCTACACGCCCATGAGGGTTGTGCACTATTAGGTACAATAGGAGTACGTTACAAAAGTACTGATCAATATATTGAGCTTGGCAATACTACTCCCCAATCAAATTTAATTCAAGAGGAATTAAGTAAAGTTTATGCAAGAAATTTAAGGAAGCTTACGATGGAAGTAAGCTCCCATGCCTTGGATCAAAAAAGATGCCACGGAATTGAGTTTAAATACAGCATAGTTACAAACCTGACTCAGGATCATTTAGATTATCACCATAATATGGAAGAGTATTTAATGGCGAAAGCTGAGATATTTAAACAAACTAAATATGCAGCTATATTAAATCCAGACAATGAATACTTCTCTCGCTTCAAAGAAGAGGCTTTAAAATCAAAATTAGATATCTGGACTTTTGCGATTAATACTGCTCACGCAG
The DNA here is from genome assembly GCA_009924885.1 of Pseudomonadota bacterium. Lineage (GTDB taxonomy): Bacteria > Cyanobacteriota > Vampirovibrionia > LMEP-6097 > LMEP-6097 > LMEP-6097. The sequence continues at coordinate 1,006 of RFQS01000166.1, forward strand.
ATTTGCGGGCTGTTAATGTAAAAATCTCTCAAACTGGTTTAGAGTACGGCTTGGAGATGAGTGATGAGCTGAAGGCTAAATATCTAACTGTGCAAAATCAAGAAACTGATAAAGCAAAGGCTGATTTAGATTCATTCTTAAAAAATTCTCGAATTAAATTAAAACTTAACGGTACTTTTAATATTTATAATTCACTTGCAGCTTTTTTATTAGCTCTGCTTGAAGGTATCTCTTTAGAACTTGTGTTCGAGAAAGCACCGAGTTTAAGAGCCGTGCCAGGTAGATTTGAAACTATTACTGCTGAGGCGAAACCCTTATGTATTGTTGATTATGCACATAGTCCAGATGGTCTGGAGAATATACTTAAGGGTGCTAGAGACCTTATTTCTAATAGTGATTTCACGCGATTGATTTGTGTCTTTGGTTGTGGCGGGGATAGAGATATTACTAAAAGACCGAAGATGGGGAGAATCGCTTATGATCTCGCTGACCTAGTTTACGTCACTTCTGATAACCCACGCTCTGAGGAGCCGAGGCAAATTATCGCAGACATATTAGCTGGTATTCCTAACTTAGAGAAGATTGAAATTATAGAGAATCGTGCAGATGCAATTAAAAGAGCTGTGAGTACGGCACTTGCAACAGATGTTGTCGTCATCGCTGGTAAAGGCCATGAAGATTATCAGATATTAAAAGATAAGACTATTCACTTTGATGACAGGGAGCATGTCAGAGCAGCTTTGGCCATCTAGGTTTTAGTTACTGGCGATTACAGGTACCTCGTCTTCCCAGAGCAGTTGGTAGACTAGGTTTAAAGCCAGCTCCTGTTGAATTAAATCAGAGGTGTGTATGTTTAGTGTTAGTTGATCATTACGCATTTCCTCAATGAAATCTTTTAAATCATTCGCTAGAGTGTCTTTTAGGATTATTTGTTTTACGTTGCCTTTGCATATTAGGTCTTTAATGCGTTGATAGGATAATTGATTTGCACAGACTGCGTCATAAATTTGAAAATTGAGTAAATTTTTGGTGGTAGGTATTTTTTGAAGATGCTTAGGATTTTTTGTGAGGATTATTTTAGTTTCGTTGGCTTCTTCTATTATTTCTAATAAATGTGAGCCATTAATTTTCTCATTAATTCTGTAAATTAAAGCGGAGTGGAATTCTCTTAGCCGTATCTCGCTTTCTTTAAGCATTTCACGAATCTCTGTGATAGGGGAATCACTTAGGGAGATTTTGAGTGTTTTTACTGCTTCCAGGGCCTTCTCTATGATATCTTTGATTACTTTAGGGTTCAGGACGCAGTCGCAGGCTTGGATTGCATTGTCGTAGCTTTTGAAATAGCCTTGAGAGATTGAGCTTACTGCATCTGTGCTGTTATCTTTTTCCCCACTTAATATTAATTCACTATTCTTGCTTATTTTTTCTAAAGCATCTTTCTCATTGAGGATTAATAATTTAGTAACTTTGTTGATAAAGACTTTAGTATCTAACGTGAATTTTTTGCAATGTATATTCCAAGGTTTATTTTCGAGTAGATTGCTGAGAGACTCTTGTGATTCAATTATTAAGGTTGTATCGTGCTTTTCGGTATTCTGTATTAGAGTCTCAAGCTTTGTTGATAGGATTTCTAAATCTTCTTCGCTGACTTCTTTTTTGTTGAGCCTCTCTCTGATTAAGAATTTAGTTTTGTCTGCTATTTTGAATGGCAGAAAACTAAAAGACAGGGGGTCGTAATCTTTAAAAATATTAGTTAAGTAATCAAATTTTTCCTGAATTTTCATTAAGTTGCGGACTTTTTTCTTTTTAAATAATATAAAATTTTCGGTAGGCATAAGCTGATAAACTTTTAATGTGATCAGTAAGCGTATTATTCCCTGCCTAGACGTGGATAAAGGTCAGGTCGTTAAGGGAGTTAATTTTATCAATATAAGGCAAGCTGGTGATCCAGTACAACTTGCTCGAAGATATTATGAGATGGGAGCTGATGAACTTTGTTTTCTAGATATTACCGCTAGTAATGAGGATCGCAAAGCGACTTATGAAGTTATTAAAGCTACGGCGAAAGAAATTTTTATTCCTCTTACGGTTGGTGGAGGAGTATCTAGTGTAAAAGATGTAGAAATGCTTTTACATTCAGGTGCTGATAAGGTAGGTATAAATTCTGCTGCTGTGCGAAATCCAGAACTGCTTTCTGAGGGAGCTAATAATTTTGGTAGTCAGTGTATAGTGTTAGCCGTCGATGTTAAGCGACATGGTAATTCTTGGAGAGTTTACGTTAAGGGTGGTAGAGAGGATACTGGCTTGGATGCTATTGAGTGGATCAGAGCTGGTGAGCAGCGTGGAGCAGGTGAAATATTACTTACCAGTATGGATGGGGATGGTAGTAAAAATGGTTATGATTTAGATCTTATTAAGCGAGTTACGGAGTTCGTGAGAATACCTGTAATTGCAAGTGGTGGTGCTGGTAATGCAAGCCATGTGGTAGATGTGTTGAAAGCTGGTGCTGATGCTGCTTTGCTTGCTTCTATTTTGCATTTTGGTGAAACTACAGTGCGGGAAATTAAAGATCATATGAAAAAATCTTTAATTAGAGTTAGGGCTTAGTTCTCACTTCTGCCAACTTCATACCAGAGGCTGCCATCATAGATTAGTTCTAAAACATCTCTTGTATTAAAAGTTTTGTTTGTAGTGCCAGCTAAATCTAATTCATCTATGGCAAAAGTTGTAGTGTTATTGACTCTGACAAAAGTATCAAAAATTATGGTGACTCGTTGACCCGCGATGCCACCAGTAAGGCGTTTTAATTGGTCAGCATTAGAGTCTGTATTTGCAGGAGTGGAGTCTGTGATCTTAATAAAATTGAGTCCGGTTACACTCACAGAAGCTGAGTTTCCGAGAGCATTTAGATTAATCGGAGTTGAATTTAGGCTAACTGGGGTTAAGCCAGTAGTGGTTGCAAGCGTCCCTGTACTTGGTAATGTAATATTTGCGGGAGATGGCGTATTTAAAATTAAGGAGTTGCCTCCAGTTAATTGTAAAGTATTAGCACCATTTAAAAGGCTTTGAGCTATAGTTGCGGCAATAGCATTTTGAACTGGTCCTATTACATTTGCTCCAGTGACGGTGGTTGGACCAGCAGGTCCAGTAGGACCTGCTGGTCCGATCGGACCTTGGGGACCTACTGGTCCTGTCAGTCCTATTGGTCCTTGGGGACCTATTGGCCCTGCTGGACCTGTGCTACCTTGGGGACCAATAACTACATTTGAGAATAGACCGCTATTTGCAGTGTTGGGTATCTCTAGTGCTGCATTAAGATTGATTTCTGGATTAATTGGTTTTTCGGAGTACAGGTTTAAGTTGAGGTTTGTTGGTTGCCTAGTTAATAATCTTGTGGTAGCTTCTGCTTCATTTGAGCTTATATCTGCTCCACTAGTCTTGAGAGTTATTCTAAAAACATTATTTGCATTCACTGGTAATAGAGGTAAGCGAATTTGTGCTTTGTTGTTTTTTGAATTAACAAAGCTCTCCAGTGGAATTTCTTGATTATCTGCTGTGATGAGGCTTGCACGAAATTCATTTTTAGAGCTATTTAAAAAGCTATTGGGTTTAGCATAGAAAGTTAATAAAGAGCCCTCGTAGAGCACGTCTGGTATTCTTGAAAGATTTACTGAAGCTAAGCTTGATGAGGGGTGTAGTAAATATCCGATTGAGAATAGTAATAAGCCAATAAGCTCATAACTAAGTCGATGTTTGGCTTTATTTATAAAAGATAGATTGCTCCCCATGATTTAGATAATACTTCAGTGCAAGTAAATCATAGCAAACTATTATAGTGGCCTGAAGAAATAAGGCCAAGAAAGTGTTAAAAGAGAAGGGTAAGGTAAGAGAGGAGAGAATACCATGCCCCGAGGCAAGCCATATAGTTCAGAGTTCAAAGCGAAAGTAGTA
>RFQS01000167.1 GCA_009924885.1 Pseudomonadota bacterium
AGAGTCTCCCGTGGAGGAGGATTTAATGGAGATTCCGTTTTAGTTTTTAGTAAAGTTAGAAAAAAATGACAAAAAAGAAAAATACTAATCCCCAAGAAGGCTTCAACGAAATACTACTGTACACCACACCAAGTGGCAAAGTTAAAGTAGAGATGTATTTATTCAATGAAACTATCTGGCTGACACAGCAGAAGATAGCAGATTTATTTGGGGTAGATCGAAGTGTTATTACTAAGCATTTGCAGAATATTTATACAGAGGATGAATTACCAAAAGAGGTAACAAGTGCAAAATTTGCACAAGTTCAGCAAGAGGGCAACCGAATAGTAAATAGACAGATCGAATACTATAACCTTGATGCCATTATCTCAGTAGGCTACAGAGTGAATAGCTCTCAAGCAACGGCTTTTAGGATTTGGGCTACTGAACGCTTAAAGGAATACATCATTAAAGGCTTTACCATGGATGATGAACGCTTGAAAAATCCACAAAATATCTTTGGTAAAGATTACTTTGAAGAACAGCTTGAGCGAATCCGCGACATACGCAGTAGTGAGAGACGTTTTTATCAAAAGATAACTGATATCTTTGCATTGGCTGAACAAGAATTTGAAAAATATCGTATCCTTCAAGATAAACTATTAGAAAGTGATTTCGATCATGTAGTAAAAAAAATAGGCTCACAAGAAAACAAGATCCCAGAAACTAAATCAATATTAGCAAAGACACCTAAACCCGAATGACCCACCTTACCCTAGAAGATATTTTAGCCCTAAAAGAAAACTCTGAAATAGAGTTCAAAAAAGCATCTGGTGAAAATGGTAAAGGCTCACTTCCGAAAAGCTTTTGGGAAACTTATAGCGCCTTTGCTAACACTAATGGTGGTGATATTTTTTTAGGGATAGCAGAGAATAGTGATAAATCACTTTCTGTGACTGGGGTTCTGAATCCTGAAAAGATTCGTAAAGAAATTTTTGATTTAGCGAATAGCCGTCAAAAAATTAGTGCCAATTTATTAGAGAATCACTCAATTCAAGACATTTACAGCAGCACTGGCGTTTACCTAAAATTATAGAAAAAAGAGACGTAGAGCAAACCATTTTTGAACTTAGGATGGAAAGCCTTATTTCACCTGAAAGCCTAGATAATCTTAGTAAAATATTTGGTGAATCCTTTAAAACCCTCTCGGAAATTGAGCGTATGGCTTTAGTGATATCAGAATCAGAAGAATATCTAGATCATAAACGCTTAAAAGACATTTCCTGTCAGCATCCTGCTGATATCTCTAAAACTTTAAATAATCTTGTGAAACAAAAATTCCTAATTTCTCAAGGCAGAGGTAGGGGAACCTATTACATATTAAATAAAAAATTTAACTCCCCTGATTTGCCATCGAACTCCCCTGATTTCGATTTAAGAGAACAGGAAATATCAGAATTAGCCAGAAAGAATAAGAAACTCAGTCAAGTAGAAATACAGAAGATTATTATTCAATTGTGCACTCTGAAAGCCCAAACACCGCAACGCCTGTCTCAGCTTTTAAATAGAACGAATAAATATATCAGAGAAACTCCGATCAGAGACTTAATCAAAAAAAATAAACTCAAATATCTCTACCCAAATGAGATAAATCACCCTAGACAGGCTTACGTAACTGTAGAAAATAATCATGATCAATGAAACACAACTTGAAGAAGAACTCTGCCTTAGAGTGATTTAAAATTAGTCAGGTAAAACACTGTCCCAGACATTACGCAAGAAAGATTTACTTTTATCTACTCGTCCATCTTTCTTTTTCTGTAAATAAATTGGATAGAAAAAACCAAAAAATAGAAATGCGAAAAAAAGCAACTCAATTAAAAGTCCGATGAGAAAATTTACTAATTGCTGATTCATTTCTGGCTCCTATAAAATTGACTGAGGATCTCAAAACCTCTCAGGATACATTTTAGGCCTATTAATCCACAAAGTAAAGAATAAGAAAATGCTTCCTTTCTTCCCCTAATTACTCAGATATTGAAGAATTAGATATTGTAATAGCACAGAGTGAGATTTCAGCTTCAAAAGCAGTAACTAAGATGAAAGCAAAGAAGAGTCTTAGGAAGAAGGTTTAAGAATCTAAATAACTACTTTTAAATAGAGTCAGTTTTTCCTTAAGTTCATCAGAAATAGAAGATGCTTCTAAATGGTGATTTATGATTTGTTGCATAAAGGTAATCCTATAAGATGGGTTAAACCCTGAATCTATTAGAGCTAAAACAGAATCCAAATCATTCATTAAAAGATATTCAATTCTAGATTTGAGAAAAGTTACCCCTGAATCTTTTTCAGCTGAGCTTCCTGTCCGCATTGCGTAGTTATAAATAGAAATGAATAATGTTAAATTAATTCCTTGAGTACATAAATACTTTAAATTTTGATCAACCCAATTTAAAAATTCTTGATTTTCATGATCAGATTTAGTAAGTAAATTCTTTGATGCTATGCTTCGGCTCAAAAGGGCCTCCATCCTCTGGATCAAAGTGATCATCTGCCTGATCTGCAAAAGCAGCTTGCAAGAACAATATTCTTAATAAAAGAGGATTTTCTTTTTGCTTAAAGAAAGATGCTTTTATTTTTTCTATAGTCTGTTCAGCATCACGTCTTTTATACAAACCATCTCCCCAAAGTTCATCAGAATAATCATAAATTGACCGATAGATAAGGTGAAGTAACTTTATAGCAATCAATTCATGAAAATATCGTTTGTTAATCTCTTTTCTATAAAGCAACCTAATGAAATCAAAAAGAAAACCATACCAACAATCATCATTTAAACGATAAACATAAGTTAAATTTTTTAAAATGTATTCATAATTATCTTCACTGCTAAAGCCAATTTTACTCAGTTTGGTCTCCAAATCCTTTGTCTCTAAAGACTCATCATCACCATAAGACTTAATTAAATTAATAAGAGCATCTAAACAGCGATAAGATGAATTGAAATTTAAAAAATATCTAGGGAAATACTCTTCTAGTGATACACCGTGGAGCTTGGTTGTATTAAGAATTTTCTTTACTAGCTTTAATGCTTTTTCATCATTTTTGAAATAAGAACTCACAGATCCTTCATTTAATCTATAAACAGCTAAACCATAGTCAGGTTCAAAATCAGCATAATAAGGCTCATCATATAAATCTCGACTATATGAACTCTGCTTAATACCTAAATTACTAAAACTCTTTTCTTTTAAAAGATCGTAAATCTTGCGATGATATTTTTGCAGTAGACAAACTAAAACCAGATCAGTAATGTTATAACATTCACTCATTAGTATAATTCTTTCTCTGACAGAGTTTTGTAATGAATATAAACTGCGGTAATTTGAAATATACTGTTCAAGAAAATCCTTTATCACTTTTTCATCTATATCTCTGCGTTTATCCTCAGATAAACTATCTTTCAGCCAATTTACAAATTCTTGAGAAAAGCTTTTTCCATCACGATTCGGTAAATTAAACTCAGAGTGAAAAATCTTCTCTAAATACCTTTCACTTGAACTAATCTCCTTTTTAAGTTCTTCTATAACATAATCTTTATCAAAGGCTACTATGTAACAGAGATTCGGTAGCTCAAAGGTATCTCGAATTAATCTAAGAACCGCATAAATCTCTTCAGCTTTAAGACGATCTAGATCATCAATAAAAATAAAATACCTACTATCAGCTTCGGTCAATGCTTCTCGTAAATTTTTAAGCTGTGACTCGATGCTCTCGTGTCTTTTTAGAAAATTATTTAACCAATTATCTTTTGATAAGAGTGTGTCAGCATAAAGGTTTAAAAACTTTTTTAAAGACTCGTTTTCTAATTCTAATCCTAGGACTCTAGTAAATTCTATGATAATTTCCCGTTCACTTAGACAGTGCCAAGGTCTAAAATCTATTAATTTAATTTCTGACTTAGTTTTAGCAAGCTCATCTTTGATAATTTTAAGAAAACTCGTTTTCCCATTGCCCCATTTACTAGTAATCGCATAAGCATAAGATTCCGATAAATTTTGTCTAAGTAAATCACTAATAAAACTTTCAATTAAATTCAAACCAAATATTCTGTCATCAACCGACTTACTAATCGCCGCATGATGAGCCCCCTTTACCTTAGCCTCTTGAATATTTGGCTGATTTTTCTTTGTTAAATTTTGTAAAAATAGCTGACACAAATTAATAATCGGTCTTAATATCCATAAGTTCAGTAAAAAAGATTTCAGCATTTTAAAATTTTCAATAAGCTGTATGAAAAGTAATAAAAAAGCTGTCGCAACCAGTGAATAAAAACATAGAGAATAATATTCATTATTCTCTAAAGCACTAAAGCTCTGAGTAAAAGCATTTAAAAATTCCTCTCCTAAAAAGATTTCTAAAAATAAAGGGGAAAAGTAATAAAGAAAAATTCCTAGCAGAAAGAATAAAGCTGCGAGAGAAATTTCTATCAGTAAATATTTAACAGAAGCCCAAGCATCAACTCGTTTCATTTCTCACCCAGCCTTCCCCTCAGCCTCCAAAGCATGCTTCCCAAGCATGCTAACCTGCCCCTCACTCATTAAATACTGCCAAGGATAAATTGGCGGCACAGAAATTTCACTATCCTGCTGTTTACTCCCCCAATCCTTAAAAACAAAATACTCAAAAGCCTCTTTAGAAATAGCCTTCTTATAATCCCCATAACTAGGCTCATCACCCAATTCTGTTAACTCTAAAAACATCTTACTCAGTGATCTATCGCCACGTGAAATTAAAGCTTGAATCTGCGTCCATTTATAGCTTTCAGGGCGTACCTCTATGCCAGCAGGTCTTAGGGCTTTAGTAATTTTCTGTAATTTTTTTTCGCTACTCGTATCTATCCCAAAGTTTTGGAAAGGGGTCTGTGCCTTTGGTGTAAAAATACTACAGCCCCAAGTGATTTTCAGTCT
>RFQS01000168.1 GCA_009924885.1 Pseudomonadota bacterium
TCAACAGAATCTCATTAGCCTCTATTAACTTAATCCTCTCCTTAATAGTCCTCTTAATACTCGCACTAGAATTAAAAGTCTTTATCCTTTCAGAGAGTTCCTGTTTTTTACAGATTAAATCCTGCTTCTTCTGCCTTAAATAGACATACTCACTAATATTTTTCACGAGTGTAATCGTATTCACGAAAAAACTATTTACCAAGGGTAAGGTGAATAGGACTACTAAAATCAAGGTGATGCGCATTTGCTAAAATTTAAAATCCAATGTTCGATCAATTAACAGAGAAATTACAAGATAGTATACAGTTTTTAACGGGTCAAAGCAAGATCAGTGAAGCGAATATTGAATCTGCTATTCAGGATATCAGAAAAGCTTTACTTTCAGCTGACGTAAGTCTCAATGCTGTAAAGGTTTTTATAGATAGAGTAGAAAAAGAAGCCTATGGCGAAAAAGTCCTTAGGGGAATTAAACCAGGTGAACAAGTAGTTAAAATTATTAACGATTCACTGATAGAGATACTTGGCGGCGATCCTAATCAAGAACAAGAGTTAAGTACAGAACTAAACCTTAATATTAAAAAGGGTTCTGTAAATTCCATAATGCTACTAGGACTTCAGGGTTCTGGTAAAACCACTCTAGCAGGGAAGCTTGCCTATAACCTAAAAGCCCAGGGCTTAAAGATTCTTTTAGTCCCTTGTGACTTACAGAGACCAGCTGCGATAAAACAGTTATCTATTCTCGCAGAATCTGCTGGCGTAGACTTTTTAGAAATACCTGCGACCCAGAATTTAATGGAAGTGGCTAGCCTCGCTGAAAAACAGATTAATGAAAATAAATATGATGTAGTAATTTATGATACTGCTGGTCGCTTACAGATAGACACTGACCTAATGGCTCAGCTATTAGTATTCGAAAAGAAAATTAAACCTAGTGAAAAGCTTTTAGTAATAGACTCCCTGATAGGTCAAGAGTCTGCAAATGTCGCACAAGCCTTCGATATGCAGATAGGTGTTACCGCTGTCGCTTTAAGTAAGTTAGACAGTGATACCAGAGGCGGACTTTCTATCGCTGAAGCGATTAAAAAACCGATTAAATTAGCCTCAGTGGGCGAGAAGCTAGAAGATTTAGAAAATTTTCATCCACATAGAATAGCGAGTCGTATCTTAGGCATGGGCGATGTCCTCTCTTTAGTAGAACGCGCGCATAAACGATTTGAGGAAGAAGAGTCTCAGCGCTTAGAAGCTGAGCTTATGAAAGGTAACTTTAATTATGAAACCTTCATTAGCGCTCAAAATATGATGTCTAAGCTAGGTGACATGGGCTCTATCGCAAAGATGATGGGCATGGGTTCGATGATGAAGCAGATGGGTTTATCTTCTTTACAGCAAGAGAATCTAATTCAAGAAAGTTCTAGAAAAATTATTAAATTTAAAGCTGCCATAGGCAGCATGACTAAACAAGAAAAGCTCAATCCTCGGTTACTATACACTGATGCATCTTCACGCTCGCGTAAGCAGCGTATCGCGAAAGGTTCTGGCTTAGATTCTAAACATATAGATCAGATGGTCTCTGAATTTAATAAGATGAGTCAGATGTTTAAAACCATGGGTCCTATGCTTTCCATGTTTAAATCCCCAGAAACCGCTCCAACTTCCTTAGATCCTCTAGCTTTAATGCAGAATTTAGGACTTTCTAAAAAACAGAAAAAAATTATGGAACAAATTAGCCCTAATAACAGTCATAAGAAAAAGTTGACTATAAATAAGAAGGGGCAAAAACCTCAGGTTAAGGGATTCAAAAATTTTTGAAATTCTCTTGACGGCTTTCTCATATGGCTTTAGTATCTAAACTATATGAGTTTTTCTGATTTTGATAATAACCAATCTGGTGCGAAAATTAAAGTTTTTGGAACTGGTGGAGCAGGCTGTAATGCAATTAATGGCATGATTCGCTCTGGCTTGAATTCTGTAGAATTCTGGGTAGCTAATACTGACACTCAGGCCCTAAAAAATTCTCAGACAGCTAACCAAATCCAATTAGGATCTAAATTAACTAGAGGACTAGGTGCAGGTGGTAATCCTGAAACTGGCCGCGGTGCTGCTGAAGAGAGCAAAGAAGAAATTAAAAATGCCTTAGCTGATGCTGATATGATTTTCATCACCGCTGGAATGGGTGGTGGAACTGGTACTGGTAGCTCATGTGTTATCGCTGATGTAGCTAAAGAAATGGGCATACTCACTGTAGGTGTAGTAACTAAGCCATTTAGCTTCGAAGGTAGAAAGAGAATTAGATTAGCTCAAGAAGGTATCGCTGAGCTTAAAGGTAAAGTAGATGCTCTTATCGTTATACCTAACGATAAACTTCTAGACATCACTGAAAGACAGACTAGTATGTCTGCTGCTTTCTCTCTAGCTGATAATGTTTTACTTCAAGGTGTACAAGGTATCAGTGATATCATCACTGTTCCTGGTCTTATTAACGTAGATTTCGCTGACGTAAGAAGCGTTATGCTAGCTGCTGGTAATGCGATTATGGGCATGGGTAAATCTTCTGGTGAAGGCAGAGCTATACAAGCTGCTCGCCAAGCGATTAACTCACCTCTTCTGGAAAACACTATTAAAGGTGCTACTGGAATCATTTTCAATGTTACAGGTGGTGCTGATCTTACACTTCACGAAGTTAATGAAGCTGCTGAGTCTATCTATGACGAAGTTAGCGAAGATGCGAATATTATTATCGGTGCAGTAATCGATGAAAGAATGCAGGGTGAAATTCAGATCACTGTTATAGCGACTGGTTTTGCAGCACAAGAGACTGAAATGCCTAGAAGCTTCTCTAGCGCAGTATCTAACAGCCCTAAAGAAAGTAAATCTTCTTTCTCATCTCTAATCGGTAGTACTTTTGGTAATAGCACTAATAATTCTGCATCAACAGGTAATCCTAATAATCTATTCTTCTCAAATAATAAGAGTGCGTATAATAATAAATCTACTATCAAGACTCCTATTACTTCTAGCTCTATGACTAAAACTCCTGAAGCTAAAGCTCGTGAAAAAACTTATCGTGATCCGGTAGATTTACCTGAGTTTTTGAAGCTTAAATAGAACCGTTTGCTTTAAACAGAGTTTAAAAGAGTCATCAGTGCAGCGTAATTAAGAGGCTTATAATTCAAGTTAACAGTATCAGGAAGTTCTCCGAAAGCTAGTGCTTCTTTTAAAAGCTCATGCCTTCTTGCTCGCTGTGGATTTACTATCCCATCAGGAGCATGAGTCGTTCCAGCAGGGTCTTCAAGTAAATCTATTAAAGTTTGTGCCTGAGGCCAACTAAGCCCTTCATCTATTCTAAATTTCTGTAACTCAGATAAAGTATGAGCACTGGCTCCTCCAGTGATATAAGCATCTTTATAAGCTAAGATGTCATCTTTATTCGTTAGGCTGCCATAGATATCCGAAACAAAATACGCTTGTGTTTTAGCTATTGAACCCGTTGCGTTTACTAAATCTATAAAAGCCTGTCTATGATTAGTATAATTAGAGTGAGAAGAATTAATTAAAGGTACTGGAAGAGGCTGAGTCCATACTTCATCTATTTGCCTTGCTGCCGTGGGTCTCGTATTAGCGGTGTTTAAATCTATATAAGTATCAAGTTCTCTAGAAGAGGCTATCGCATTATCAAAGGTAGCAAGATCTAAAGTAAAAGCCTTACCTCTTTCCATTTCTTCCATCAACTCTCTATAATAATTTAAGCCCGAGGGATCATAGAGACCGTTTTCCTCAAGAAGCCGCTGAAATTCCTGAATAGTATTATAATTACTTTGCTCATATAGACGATTAAAAACTCTATTTAAATCCTGTCTATTACGATTTCCTAGCTGTTGGGCACTTAAGCCTTTAGTCCAGTACTGAATTTTAAGTTTATCAAATGTCTCAGAGTCAGGTATGGCATCATTCACTTCCATTAAATTTGTGTATGTTAAAGGTTTTCCTGTAATTGCAACCTCTCCGGCCTGCAAACTTCCTTGTAAATATCTAGACTGCTGTGAAGCTATATTAGGATCTGGATCCCCTGCCTCTAACAATATATTCATCAAATGATTTAAATGGTCTCCTGGAGTGTTTCCTGCTGGTCCAGAACCGCCACTAAATGCTGTTACGTTAATTCCACTAGGTCCCTTTATTTGACCTAATGGAGACACATTTACACCAGCAAACTCTGCTTTCTTCCATAAATTATCAAATGCTTTTATCGTTGGAGTTGATATCAATACACCACTATCTAATAAACGTCCATAAAACTTTAAACGATTTACATCTGTTATACCGCTATCTATTAAATCTAATACTTTATTCGCTTGATCTAAGCCTAAACCCTCATCAAATAATCCCGTTACTCCTAATCCTCGATGCCATTAAATAACTCCTGAAAAGCAGCTACCGATAACGGCGGGGCACTCGTTGTCATCTTTGCTACTCTACTTGCATCATTGGACCAAGTAATTGGATATAAATAATTTTCCCTATCATTTTTAGTGGCATCTAAAAGCTGTGCCATATCATATTCATTAAATGGAGTATCTAAAATATATACTTTACCTGCTTTTAAAGAGCCTGTGAGATATCTTTCCATTTTTTCGTAAACGTTTTCAGAAATAGTGATAATTCGATCAAAGATAGTTTTATCCTGTGAATCTTTTATACCATTACCATCTAAATCAATATTATTAGCAAATTTCCCACTAGAATCTAAGTAAGTCGCTGAATTAGCAACAATCTGATTAAGCTTTGAATTAAAAGCATTTAAGCTCGCCTGTTCAGTAGTATCTAAAACAGAGTTAGCATTTACATCAATCTCACATTCCGCACCCTTCCATCGAAATCACCAGAAAGCTTTCTATGAATGGCTTTAAGGTCAGTTGATGGCATTTTAAAATATTAAATTTCTGTT
>RFQS01000169.1 GCA_009924885.1 Pseudomonadota bacterium
TCTGATTATAGAATGCATAAACAAAATGTAAACAAAGAATTCAATTCTAGAATGGTTTAAACACGAAATCTTGGGCAGCTTGCTAGGTAATCAGAATCAAATAAGTCTACGCAAGAGAAGTTGGGTGGTGAGCTTTCTGAATTAAAAAACCGTTTAGAAGATCCAAGTCTTACACAAGAGCAAAGACAGTCTGATGAGCGGCGAATTGAAAAAATAGAAAAAGCCATTGAACTTTTTTGGTCGAGTTTCAGCAATACCTTTATACCAACAGAGGAAAGTAATTCTTTCAATCTCCAAGGGAGTCGTGACTTATTCAACCTCACTTTTGTCTGAAATACTAAAACACCAAAAGAGGAACCCATAGGGTTCCTCTTTTGTAATAACTTAAATCTCAAGTTTACTAATAGAGACCGCTGCACAACTCCATTCTCTGGGTTTTCGTCTATTAAACAAACTGCTCAATAAGCTTATGCTGAAGATCTTTAGATAAACCTAGCTCATGCTGAACTAGAGGCTTTTCTAAAACTTCTTTCTCAAACTCCTCATACTGAGAACGTTCTTGAACATAGAATATACCAGTACCGATTCTGTCAGTCTCTAAAGCTCTCTCTAAAGCTGCTGCCTTAGAAGTTTTATCATGATTCTCACCTTCGATTTCGTAAGTGTTATCACGGTAGAACTGAGCAGTGTTAACTTTATTAAAAGTAACACAAGGGCTGAAAGTGTCTATATAAGCGAAACCTTTATGCTTAACCGCTGCTTTATAAATCTCTACTAACTGTTTAGGATTACCAGAGAAACCTCTAGCTACGAAACTACAGCCCGCAGAAAGTGCTAAAGCGATAGGATTTAAAGGCATTTCAGGATTACCAAATGGTGTAGATTTAGTTTTCATGTTAAGACCGCTAGTAGGCGAGGTTTGACCAGTAGTAAGACCATAGATAGAGTTATTCATAACTACGTAAGTCATATCTATATTACGTCTCATAGCGTGGATGAAGTGACCTACGCCAATACCGTAACCATCACCATCACCACCACAAGCTACTACATTCATCGCATGGTTAGCGAGTTTGAAGCCTTGAGCGATAGGTAGTGATCTACCATGTAGAGTATGTAATCCATAAGTGTTAATGAAACCTGGTAAGTTAGATGAACAACCAATACCAGAAACTATCATAACTTCATTAGCAGGGATACCCATTTCAGCTAATGCTCTTTGAAGTACACTAAGTACACCGAAGTCGCCACAGCCTGGACACCAGTCTGGGTGAACATCACCTTTGTAATCTGCTATAGTAACGGGTTTATCTGTAATCTCAGGCATGTGCTAACTCCTTTTCTTTAACTGCATTAACGATATACTCGCCAGTGAACGGCTCACCATCGAATCTATTAATAAATCTCTTAAGCTCAAATCCAGTCTCTGCTAGGATTAGCTTGCTCATTTGATTGCTCATATTATTTTCTACTGCCACAATCTCATTACAAGAATTAAATACTTCTACAAGCTTCTCTCTATCCATAGGATATAGATCAGTGAAATGTAAATGATTTACTGATAAACCATCTGCTCTTAAAGTTTCACAAGCTTCTTCGATGTAATCGAATGTAGAACCCCATCCTAGAAGAGTTAATTTAGCGTCTTTAGGACCAACGATTTCAGGAAGATTAATATCATTCTCTTTAAGCATAGTCTCTTCTTTACGCATTCTCTTAGGATGCATTTTCATTCTAACGTCGATAGCTCTTGGTAGACCAGCAAGAATGTCAGAGATTAATTCTCCATTTTCATCATGCTCGTCTGAACCTGAACAGTACATATGACCAGCCGCTCCTGGCATTAATCTAGGAGAAATACCATCTTCAGTAACTTCATATCTCT
Source organism: Pseudomonadota bacterium (assembly GCA_009924885.1). Lineage (GTDB taxonomy): Bacteria > Cyanobacteriota > Vampirovibrionia > LMEP-6097 > LMEP-6097 > LMEP-6097. Next base: position 1,886 of record RFQS01000169.1, read on the forward strand.
TGTATCTAGCTGCACCAGCAGGAAGCTCTTTCATGAACTTACCACGTTCGATGCTGATTTTAGAGAAATCGAATGGATCTACAGTCTGATAATGCTCTGATAAGAACAGGTCAGAAAGAATAATTACTGGACACTGATATTTTTCAGCAAGGTTAAGTGCTCTAGCAGATTGGAAGAAAGCATCTTCTACATCTTTAGGAGCGATAACGATTCTAGGGAAATCGCCATTACCACCCATAACTAGCTTAATATCAGCTTGTTCTTGTTTAGTAGGAAGACCAGTAGAAGGTCCACCACGCTGCACGTTAATTAAAACTACGGGTATTTCTAACATACCAGCTAAACCAACAGCTTCTACCATTAGACAGTAGCCACCACCAGATGTAGCTGTAGCAGCTCTAACGCCAGCGTGTCCAGCTCCGATAGCAAAATTAGCTGCTGCTAATTCATCTTCAGTTTGTTTAACGATAATTTTAGCTTTTTTAGCTTGAGTAGATAGATAGTGAAGAATACCAGTCGCTGGAGACATAGGGTAAGCTGCATAAGACTTAAGACCACCAGCTAGAAGTCCCATACCGATAGCATCGTTACCAGTCATAAACATTCTTTTCTTGCCGTCACCCTTTAAAGAGAGACCAGATTTAGTATTAGCTTTAGCCCAAGCCACACCAGCATTAAATACTTTTTGGTTTACTTCTACGATTTCATCACCTTTTTTAGTGAATTTTTCTTTAAAGAATTCTAAGCTAACGCCAGTATCTAAACCGACTGTTTGGATAAGCGCACCAGCAAGTAGTACGTTTACCATTACTGGAGAGACTCCAGGGAAATCACATAATTCTTTAAAATCTAGACCATAGTACTGAAGGTCATCACGGATTACAGAAAGATCTTCTTTAATTTTAGAAATATCATAAAAAACGATACCACCAGATTTCATATCAGGGATATGAACTTCAGGGCTAGTTTTATTTAGTAATAAAGCTACATCGGGCTGTTCGCCGTGACATCGAGTTTTTTCTTCACCTACGTTTAACTGTAACCATACATGACCACCTCTAATTGCAGACTGGTAAGCATTATAGGCCATTACATGTAAACCCATTCTAGAGCAGGTTTTACCGAACAGTTCGCCCGTAGAAGCTATACCGTCACCAGCAGCTCCAGCGATTCTGACTATGACATTCTTTTTTTCACTCATAAATTAAAAATTCTTTTCTTTCCAACTCATACAAATTTAGCATTTATAGTTAGCTACCATCAAGCATTTATTTGTTTTCGGTTCCTGTATTAATTAATATTGGCTTGCTGCTGAATTTCAACAATCTTAGTATTTAAATAAGATTATTTTTTCAAAGCCTCGTTGAATTGGGCGACTGTAGCTTTAGCCTTATAATCCTCAGCAGTCTCTTTATCACCGAGTTTCATATAAAAGATAGATAAATTAGATTTCGCCATTATGGAGTCTGGATTTAATGCCTCTAATTTTTTCATCGCCTCTATCGCAGACTGGAAATTATTTTCACGAGCGAAGATCACGCCTAAAAGCTCGTAAGCATCTTCGTTCTTGGGATTTTCTTTAATAGCTTTTTCTAATAATTCTTTAATCTCTGAATAATCCTGAATATCTAAGCGAGTGAATAAATCTCTAGCCTCGTCAGAGTATTTCAGGGAGCGTTCTTTACGTTTTTTTAAGCCGATATTAACGAATTTAGAAAGTACTTCTTGACCAGGGAAGCAGCCTTTATCTTTAGGAAAATATTTTTCGACTAAATCTAATTTAATTAGTGAATCTGTTTCATTAAAGTCTTCTAAAAGAAGATTTTTTAAAGAGTCTAGTAAGCCTTCTGTTTCACCGCATTTATTTTTTAGCCAGTCTTCTAAAGAGTTTAAGTCTAGGTTTTCCGTGAGAATTTCTAACTGAACATCATCGAAGATAATAAATTTTTCTAGGTGCTGTTTTAAATTAGCTGTTTGAGTGCTATTTACTATGAGCAAGAACTGAGTATTCTTTTCTGAATTGGGTTTTATAACAAAACTAAGCCCTTTAATCTCCGCTTTAGGTCCGAGGAAAGCGGCGTAGAGAGCGTTATTTAGAGGTAAAGATTTAATATTAGCTGAGCTTTGGCTATGTAAGAAGCGTTCTGCGTCTGAGCCTGAAACTTTAATTATGGAATAAGACATTTCACTAATTCTAGCTTAGGCGTGTAGCGAAACTCCAATTTCTGCGTTTTTAAAACGCTGAAAAACTTTCACCACAGCCACAGGTATTACTAGCATTAGGGTTTCTAAAAACGAAGCCTTTACCCATCAGACCATCATCGAAATGCACTTCCATTCCTTTAAGGTAGATAGCACTTTTAGGATCTATAATCACTGGTAGCACTTCTTCCTCGTCTGGTACTTGAGCGAACTGTTTATAATCTTTTTCTTGAACTTCATCGAATTTAAGGTCATAGCTTAAACCAGAGCAGCCGCCACCTTTTACCGCGAATCTCAGAGCGTGGGTGCTGTTATTTGCCTGTTCCTTCTTGTACAACCTAAAAGCTTGTTTTATTGCCGATTCAGTTAGATTGACTATGCTGGAGGTTTGTTCTGATGTGCTCATAATTTTAAACTCCGTACTCTTGCAGCCTTGGCTGATAAAGCTTATGGGGTAATTCCTTAATAATTAATTATACCCTTTTAAGCTGATATTTATGATATATTGTTGTACTTGTAGTTTGCGCCCGTAGCTCAGCTGGATAGAGCAATTGCCTTCTAAGCAATGGGTCACTGGTTCGAATCCAGTCGGGCGTGCCATTATAATTGAGAAAAATCTAAACCAGTTTTTTTATTGTATATTTTTTTACTGGTTCTTTTTATTTCTCCTATAAAGCTTTGAGGATCAAAGCTTTCTTGATAAAAGTTTTGAGAAGGAAAAGCTGTGAGCTGCAAATCAGAATCATAGAATTTAATTTTATTTGAGATATCTAAAACATTACCTAAGACACTTCTTTTATTTAGGGATGGAGATATAACTGCGACATCAACATCGCTCCACTCATTAGCTG
>RFQS01000170.1 GCA_009924885.1 Pseudomonadota bacterium
TTGCAAAAATTCCATCTCTCTTGATAAACTTCTCTCTGAAATCTAATTAACAATTTGCTTGAATTATTAAAAATTTAACTTCAGATCTGAATTCAGGCTCCTCTAAATAAAGTTAACTGGGGTAATTTTGATTTAGTGGTTATTGATGAGTCACATAACTTTAGAAATAATAATGCTTTTAAAGATAAAGAAACACGTTATGAGAGCCTTATGAACAAGGTTATTAAAGACGGAGTTAAAACTAAAGTGCTAATGCTTTCTGCTACCCCAGTCAATAACAGGTTTAATGATTTAAAGAATCAGCTTGCTATAGCTTATGAAGGCGTTTCAAGTAATTTAAGTAAGCACCTTAATATTAGTAAAGGCATTGATGAAATTTTCAAGAACGCTCAGTATGAGTTTAATCAATGGGAGAAAAGACCAGCTGAAGAAAGAACAGCTAAAAAACTTTTAGATAGCTTAGATTTTGATTTTTTTGAATTGCTAGATAGTGTCACTATCGCAAGATCAAGAAAGCATATACAGAAATACTATGACACCAGTGAAGTCGGTCAATTCCCAGAACGCTTAGCTCCTCTTCCATTTAGACCTAAACTAACTTCTCTTGAGAATATTCTTGATTTTAATGGTATTTATAACGAATTAAATTTGATATCTATGTCTATATATGGTCCAGTAGCCTATATATTCCCGAGTTGTTTATATAAATATGAGGATTTAGATACTCTGGTAAAAGGAGGGGCTTCTAAACTTTTTCAGAAAGATAGAGAAAAAAGTTTAAGGAAGTTAATGACAGTTAACCTTCTAAAGCGTTTAGAAAGTTCAGTTGAGGCTTTTAGATTGACTCTAAAGTCGCTTGATAACTTATATTTAAGAACATTAGCTAATATAAGCTCTTTCAGAGATAATAAAGGTACTCAGTCGCTCAATTATTTAACTGAAAGTTTGAAAGATCTTGATGATGAGTTCATAGAAGATTTAGAAGATGACTTTTTCACTGCTGGAAAAATTAATATTGATTTTAATGATATGGATATCGATTCATGGGAAGCTGATTTGAAAGCCGACCAGATGATTATTGCTGCATTATTAAAAGAAATGTCAAGAATCACTCCTGATAAAGACTCTAAGCTTCAGCATTTAATAACCCAAGTCTCAAATAAGATTAGAAATCCTATTAACCCAAACAATAAAAAAGTGATTATATTTACTGCATTCGCTGATACTGCTGATTACATCTATGATAACGTTTCTGGAATTTTCAAAGAGCAGTATAGCTTATTCAGTGCGAAAATAACTGGAAAGTCAAAGCCTAAATCAAATCTCAAAACTGGACTTGATTTCCAAGATTTATTAACTTTATTTTCACCAAAGTCTAAAAGCCGAGACTTATTAATGCCAGACTCTAAAGATGAGCTTGATATTTTGATTGCTACCGATTGTATTTCTGAAGGTCAAAACTTACAAGATTGTGACTTCCTCATAAATTATGATATTCATTGGAATCCAGTGAGGATAATCCAAAGATTTGGACGAATTGATCGTATCGGCTCTAAGAATAAATTTATTCAGTTGGTTAATTATTGGCCTGATATTTCTCTAGATGATTATATTAATTTAAAAGAGCGTGTAGAAAATCGTATGGTTATTGCAGATGCCTCTGCTACAGCTGATGATAATGTCTTAAGGCAAGATTCTGAAGATATTGCATATCGTAAAGAACAGCTGAGAAAACTTCAAGATGAGGTTATTGATTTAGAAGATGTTAAAACTGGTGTCAGTATTACTGATCTTGGTTTAAATGATTTTAGAATTGATCTTTTGAACTTTATAAAAGAGTCTGATTTGAATTTAGATTCCTACCCTACTGGGATTCATACTGTTGTAAAAGCAAACCCTACCCTAGGACTTAAGGCTGGTACTATTTTTGTATTAAAGAATTTGAATCCTGAAAAATCTGATAGCAATCATAATCGTTTACATCCTTATTATTTAGTTTATGTTTCAGATGATCACAATGTTGTTATTGGTCATGATCACGTAAAAAGTTTACTCGACTTAATTAGAACGAGTTGCCGTGAGCAAGGTGATTTTGATCCTGAGTTATGCTCTAACTTTAATGAAGAGACTAAGGATGGTCATGATATGTCTAAATACTCGTCTTTGTTAGACAGTTCCATACAGTCGATTATAAATGTTCATAATGAGTCTAAAATCGATAGCTTATTCTCACAAACTAAAACAGTGGAGAATAATCATGTGCAGGGACTAGAAGACTTTGAATTACTTTGTTTCATCGTAGTAAAGGATTAGCTTATGAAATCTTGGATTAACTTTCCAGATCGCTGTCGTGATGATTCTGTAATCACTAAGTCTAAGATTTATGATCAAGCAAAAGTGAACTCTAGACTTAAAGAAGCTTTTATCGAGCAAGTAGAAAAGATCATATGGCGTTACAAACTTTCTAGCAGTAAATTAAATATAGCTTCTGTTGATGATTTACACGAAATTCAAGTTATTGAATTACAACTGAAAAAAGAAGATTTAAATGCTGGAGTTTTAAAAGTTATTGATGAAGCAATACTTAGTCCAATTATTTTTTTACTTAACTTTCAAGGACATTTTCGTTACTTTTTAGCTTATAAGACTTTGAGTCAGAATAAAAAGGAAGCCATATTGAAGTCAAGTTATCTAAACTCAGAATGGGTTTCAGTTGAAACTACTGAGAAGCTTACTTTATCTGCTGAATTAAATATGGAGGCTCTATATTTTTGGTTAATTAAGCTTTTTATTCCTTATGCACTAAAAGAAACTAATCTAGAATCTTATGTGCAGATCTATGAAAAAATATTAAAATTAGAAAGAGAGATTCATAAGCTTAAAAGCAGATTATCTAAAGAGAAGCAATTTAAGAAGAAAGTAAATATTAATATTGAATTGCAGGAAAAAGAAAAAGAATTAAAGTCTTTGACTAATGGATAAAGCAGACTTACTAAACAAATTAGAAGACATAGAGTGGGAAGATTTAGAGTTTAAATCTGCTGAAAGTGACTTGCCTAAAAGTATTTGGGAATCTGTAAGTGCTTTTGCTAATAGTGCTGGTGGTTGGATATTTTTAGGTATTTCTGAAAAGAAAGGTGAATTTATAGTCTCTGGTTTAAAGCAAGCAGCGAAGCTAGAACAAGATTTCATCAATACCTTAAACTCTGCTGAAAAATTTAACTGTGTAATTCGTCCTAGAGTTAAGAAGTATAAGATTAACAATAAAACTGTTCTTGGTTTTTATATTCCAATCGCCAAAAATAAACCGATCTATTTTAATAGCCTAAAAAATACTTATGTCAGGTCTGGAAGTGGTGACAGAAAGGCTAGTTCTGAAGAAATAGATGCTATGTATCGCGAACAGGCTTATGGTACTAAAAGTTCTGAATTTATAGAAGATTTAGCTTATGAAAAGCTATCAAGCCAAAGTATTGAAGAATATATGGCTTATATGCAAAGAGCTAATCCTAGTCTTAGATACAACCAAATGTCAGCTAAGGACTTTTTAACGAAGATAAGAGCTATTAGCGATAAAGGTGTTTCCTACGCTGCTTTACTATTTTTTGGTAATAAAGAATTGATAGATGTTTACTTCACTGATTTTCGTATAGATCTTTTAGAAATTCCTGCTGAATCTTACTCTAAAGCGAATCCTAGATATACTTTTAGGCTAATAGAACAAGAGAATTTATGGCAATATTACTTTGCTCTTATGCATCGCATATCTTCTCATATTGACTTACCCTTTAATATGGATAACCAAGGCTTTAACGTAGCTAATCACCCTCAGCTAATAGCTTTAAGAGAAGCACTTGTGAATATGCTTATGCACGCTGATTACTTTTCGCCGATGAAATCAAGAGTAAGAATTTTCACTAATCATATAGAGTTTTTCAATCCTGGAGCCTTTCCTAAGCCAGTAGAGACTTTAATTCATGAAGATGTCTCCCTTCCTCGTAATCCAATTTTAGCGACCTTGTTCCGTTGTATTAAACTTGCAGAAAATGCAGGTTTTGGTTTTGATAGAATGCGTGACAACTGGTTTGATTATAATCAGACTAGACCTGAGTTTCGTGGTGACATTGATTTCTCCGTGGTAGATTTCAGCACAAAAACTAGCACAAAAACTAGCACAAAAACTAGCACAAAAACTAGCACAAAAAAACAGATAGAGATTTTGGACTTAGTCCGTTCAAATCCAAGTCTCACCCTAGAAGAATTAGCGAGTGAGCTGAACTTAAGTAAACAGGGACTAAGATACCACTTAGATAAATTAAAAGAAGCTGATAAGATTCGATACATAGGATCTTCAAGATCAGGGCGCTGGGAGATTATAGAGTAGTTATGATAGAAAAATTAGACTTAATAAGCAAAGACAACTTAAAAGAAAATATAGAAAAACTAGCAGAACTTTTCCCAAACTGTATCACTGAGAGTTTTGATGATAATGGTGATCTGAAAAAATCGGTGGATTTTGATCTTTTAAAGCAAGAACTATCTTCTGAAATAGTAGAAGGCTACCAAGAAAGATACACCCTTAACTGGCCAGGTAAAAAAGAGGCTATCCTAAGAGCAAATTCTCCAATATCTAAAACACTTAGACCAGATAGAGAGGATAGTGTCGAGTTTGATAAAACAAAAAATCTTTTTATAGAGGGAGATAATGAAGATGCACTTAAGTTACTTCAAGAAAATTATTTAGGTGCAGTGAAAATGATTTATATAGATCCTCCTTATAATACTGGTAAAGATTTTATTTATCCAGATCCTGAATTCAGATCTGAAGTTAAATTTTTAATAATTCAAGCAAATTGTTAATTAGATTTCAGAGAGAAGTTTATCAAGAGAGATGGAATTTTTGCAA
>RFQS01000018.1 GCA_009924885.1 Pseudomonadota bacterium
ACCGCCCCCACAGCCTTCTTCCTAAATTCTCTAACTTTTTTAAACGAATAAAAACATAGTAACTTTTCAAAAGCTTCCCAGAAACCCACTATGATACTACAATCCTCTTATGAGCAACGTCGCTGAAAATAGCTATTTAATCGAAGACTGGACTGATTATGATAAGTCATCACTGTATAATTTATCGACTAAATATTACTCAGAAAGAGCCTGTGACTCGTTTCTAAATCAAGCAGATACCATAGTCCTGCCGAACGTCGTTACCAGTGCCTATGTTCACGCTCATATTTTAGCTAAATTTCTTGCAGCCAATCTAAGCCGTATCCCTGCTAATAAAAAACTGCGTGTCCTTGAATTCGGTTCAGGCTCTGGCTTATTCGCTAGGCATTTTCTTTTGGCTGCTGCTGAATTGAATTACTTAGATAGATTAGAGTTTTTAGTAAGTGACATATCTGATCTCTTCTTAATCCAGATGAAGGAACGGGGCGTCTTTGAAGGATTTACAGAAGGAAAACATTATCAGTTAGTTAATTTAAATCTTTTAGATTTAGATTCTGCTAAAACCGTTACTGGAGAACATATTGATCTGAATGACTTAGATTTAGTCGTCTCTAATTATGTTTTAAATGCACTGCCGATGATACCCGTAAGATTAGCTGCTGAGGGCAGCTTTGAGAAATTACAGGTTAAAATTACTGGTCCAGAACTGCCAAAGGAAGTGGACTTAGTCAATAATTTAAATTTCTTTTCCTCACTTAAGATCGAAGAGAGATGGGTTGATTATGATATCGAATCAGTGAGTGATATTGAAAAAAAATACTTCGAGATTTTTAAAAAGCACCTAAATACTTTAGCACCTGGCACGGCTGGACGCTTTAGTTATAAGGCTTTAGAGGCGATGGATAAAATTCACTCCAAGCTTAGTGAATTTGGAATGTTCTATTTAGCTGATATTCCTTCTTGGGGGCCTAATGCCTTTAAATTTTACAGTTTCTACACGAATGCTTTAGCTAATTTAATTAGCGAAAATCTAGTCATAGATTTCGCAAGCTCACTCGGCATGAAGATTCTAAAACAGAAAGACCAGAACCTCTTCAGGATTCTTTTTTATAAAAGTGAAAATACTTTTGAGCCTCTAAAAACCTCTTTTAATAAGGATTTAGTCTTTTCTAATAAAGTGAACTTATTTAAAAAAATTACTGATCTTTTAAAAAACATAGACGACGTAGCTTTACTTGACGTATATAAAACACTACTAGACAAGCTTCTAGCCTTAGACAATAAGTCTGTTACTAGTTTGGTTTTTCAAGGTGATTATTATTACTTGGCTGGGGATTCTAAAACAGCTTTAGATTTTTACAAAAAAGCTCAAAGTATAGACTTCTGTAATCATCACCCAGACTTGGATAGTAAAATAAAAATGATTTTCATTTAAAATCTTTATTCTTAGCCTTTTTTAATTCATCTAGCTTACCATTCAGTGAGCTAAGCTGCCCTAGATCTAAGTTAGCAAGCTCACTTGGTGTGTTAAATAAATCTGGATGAAATCCAGCAGTGACTAAAATTTCTTTTACTTCTTGTCGATAAAACTGGGCTGGGTTATCTAAAACCTGCTTCTGAGCAGCTTTTATCTGCCTTAATTTATCTTGATGAGCTGATGTATGGCCCATAACATATTTCAGATCACCATTAAGATCATGTTCTGTTAATCTATTATCAGCTTCCATCGCAGTAGCGATACTGCTTTCTATCTCGGAAGGTAAACTGATATTTCCAGATTGATCTTTATTCTCGCCCCAAATACTTTTCGCTATCTCTCCACAAGAAGTCGCCGAACAAGTCGATAAAACTCGATCATAATATTCAGCTATTTTAGCTTCTTTGCGAAGTTGCTCAGCTTCCTCTTCGCTATAAGCATATGCTGTATAGGCTGGAAACCTAACCTCCATCTTTTTCAAAAAATCTAAAAGCCCCTCTGCTTTAAACAAAGCAAAGAGATTACTCCCTCTTTTAGTTTGAGCTTTTTCTATTGCGGGCGAAATGATTTCCATTGTTAATAACAAATGTGCAGCAGTCTCTCAAAATAAGAGGACTTGCAATATGTAAAGCGCATTGCGAGACCTCTTTGATATTAAAGTAAAGCACCTTCAATACTATAAGCACTAATTTCTGCCCTTAAGAGTGAATATGATGTCCATAACGTGGCATATAAGATTAAGATCAATACCAAACTTTATATTAACGATATCTTAACCTTTATTGATTATTTATAAAGTATCAGGAGTGCACCGATATGGAAATTCAGGATTTAAATTATTACCAAGTTCTTCTTCAAAATATTAATGATAAGTATAAGAAGAATATTCTCGGAGATCAAAACTACTCCTATACAGTAGCTGGCGAAGTAACCCCAATTACTGGTAATGAAATTATTAAAGGCGTAGATATTAAAGGCGTAGACCCGATTCAAGGTTATAATCACATTACCAATGCAGACGTAAACTACAGTAATATTTCCGAACTATCTCAATTCCAAAACACTTTTCTCAGCACTTCTAAAGCTAACTTAACAGAAACCAATAAGCAAATTAACGATTTCATGATTAACCTTTTTGGGATTCCAGCTGGTAACGGCTTGCATGATATGATAAATCGCCTAGATTATAACCCTAGTAGTGAAATGCTTAAATATCTTGGTGAATACTCTCCTGAAGTAAAAGCTGATCTAGAAAAATTAAACTTAGAGTACAATCAAAATCAAATTTCTATCGCAATCTATAATAAAGAGCAAAGTTTTATCAATGGCTTAAATCCTGGAGCTACTTTCTCTAAACTCGGTGCAGCAGAAAAGACGATTTTCTTAGATGTTCTTAATAGTTATGATGAACTCGTAACTAATTATGAGTCTGAAGTTCAGAATTCAGGGATGACAAATTCAGTGATGACAGAAGATGGTTTAATCGGAGAAGCTTTTTCTGACGTGAATGTCGCTGCGATGAAGCTTAATAAAGCTAAGGATATGCTAACTATGCTTTCTGAAGGCATGTCAGCAAATGACATTAAAGTTTATGAGAAAACTTATGATTACGAAATAGAGTTTAATGATAAATTAGCTGGTGCTGTAAAACAACACGGCATTGGCTCTTCTCAAGCAAATCTCTTAAGTGCTCAAGCTGAAGCTTCAAGAAGAACTAGACTATACGTAGAGTCTGTTCATACTATGCAAACATCTACAAATGCTTTAGATATAGCTGTCGTAAATCAATGGAAAAGTGACGGCTACGACCCTCTAGATACTAATATCATCAATGATATGCAAGCTGACATTATTAATCAAAGCAGCATTGCGGGGATTCAAAAACTCTATAAAGGTAATCAGTCAAAATATGCATTAGCAATGGAAAGTGTAACTTCCATGAAAGAAAAAGCTCTAAAATTAACAAACGTTAATCGGGACGGAGCTGTTAGCACCACCGAAATCGCGACATTATTAGTTGACGCTGCTGCAAATGGCAATAAAGTTGATGGAATAAATCTTGATGTAATTAAAGCAGCTCTAGCCGCTAATGGAGTAAATAGCACTCAGATTACAAGAGTAGAAACTTTAATCGATGAAATCGATACTAATAATGATGGTCAGATGAGCTTTGATGAATCACTAGCTAGATTTAGTTCCTTTAACAGATCTCAAGGCTATGCTGCATTTAACGATATGATGAATGTAATTGCGGCGACTAAAGTAGACCAAGCTGCTAATCCAAGTGCTTTTACCACTATTGGTAAAGAAAGCTTCTTTACTGGAGATTACAATACTCAAGATAGAGCCGTTCTGTCAACCTTCCTTGCTAGTAATGGTAGGTATGTTCATACCACTGAAGAAAAATTTGAAGCTTTAGATGCTTTTCATGATAACGCTGGTAATACTACTCAGCAGCGTAGTGACTGGCGTGATTACATATATGCTAATTGGGCTCAAAGTGAATCAGCGGGCGATGTTTGGCAAGACACTTCACTAGCTTGGTCATTTAAGAACGGTACTAATGTGAGTGGCTTTTTAAAGCAAATGCAGGAAATGACTAGCAGTAGAACACAGTTGATGATGGATATACTTGAATACGGCAATGCCACAAGAGGTTCTGACTGGTGGAATGACATGTCTTTATCTTATTTTGAGGTTATTCGTGATGAAAGTAATGTATTTCTAGTCGGGCAGAGAGGTGGGACTCAACAGGATGGTCGCCTCATGGATATGATCGGTGAAGCTATACAGATATCATATGCCGATTATGGTAATTACCATACTGGTATAAATGTAAACATAGATGGAGTGAAAGATAACGTCAGTGGTGCTGACAAAGTAGAACTTAAATACTTTGCTGATAACCTAGATAGTTTCGGTGCTACAGATATCAAATACGATGCTAATTTAGTAAATCAATCGTTACAACAATATTATGCGATGTGGGGTCTGAGATCAGGTCTTTACCACAATATAAACAAGATCTCTGAGCCAGAATCCAAATTGATCGAAAATAAATTCGGAGCTTTAATGGACGTAGGCGATCAAATGGAAGCATACTTACTCCAAAATAAAGCTTTAGGAAAGGGTGCTAAAGAGACTGATCAATATAGGGCTTTAGAAGAGGAATGGTTTAATAATTATGACCTGATCAATGGTATTATTCGTGGTGATACATCAATTGATAGAGCTGTCACGGCATTAGGTGGCATTAAAACAGATGGTTCTATAACACAAGAAAACGTAGGGAAAGTAGTCAAAAATTTACAATCAGCTATTATCAATGGTACTTATAATACAACATTAGATTTCAACAATGACAGCAACGTAGATTCTGCTGATTATGATGCTTTAAGAATGGTGATAGGAGACAGGCGTAATGAAAGTGCTTTTGATGCTCTTATGACTCAAGATTCACTTAACTTAAGTAAGCTAGGGATGTACAGTAGCCTCGCTAAAAATACTACTCGGGTTAATACAAATAATAATAAATCTATATACTCTCAATTAGAAAATTACTATGCTGACCAAAGTGAGGTCAATAATTACATAGCTACCAATACAGCAGATTCATCTTTCGCTTCAGAAGATGAAAAGAAAAGATTTACTGAATTAGCAAATCAGTTAGATGAATTGAATGAAGCTGTTGAATTTGATCTTCGAACTAAACTTTTTAAAAATACCCAAGCTACAATTAATACTGCACTAAAAGAAAAAGCAGATAAAGCTAGCAATGAAATGGTACTCTTATCTCTCGGATTGAGCAAGGATGACAGTGCTGCAGTTGTAGCCAGCTTTGCATCAGGCTTCAAAATTACTGAGGCTTTAGATAGTGAAGTAGAAACAATGGTTCAGTTAGCAGTAGAACTAAAACAAGAAAATAGAATCAATCCAGAACAATTCACTTCAATCAGCAAGTCGATAATTGAAGGTGTAGAGATTGATTCAGGTATCAGCGATTCAGCTAAACTTAAAAAACTAATTGAATATATGGCTACCGAGGCTAATACTGATATAGCCAAAACCTATCTCTCTTTAGTTACAGGAAATGATGCCAACAAAACAGCGAAACTCGCTGCCTTAGAAACTCTTGCGACAAACAATGCAACCGATAAACTAAACGATACTCAAGAAGATACTTTCCTTAACTACTTAACTACTGAAGGAAATATCAATATCGCTCAAACTTATGCAAGCATCCTTAACGGTAACGAAGCAGATAATATTAAAACTGCTAAGGTAGCTTCACTTGCAGCGCTTGCTCTAGCTAATGATGGTGGAACTATCTCCTCAGACCAAGAAAATAAATTTATTAACTATCTAACATCATCAACTGCTGGAGTTGCTAGCACTTATTTAACATTAGTTCAAAATAACGCTTCTCCTGAAAAACTTGATCTTCTTGATAAATTAGCAAAAAGAGAATATTCACTAGATGAAACTCAAGGAAATAAATTCCTAGATTATTTAACTAATGAAACTAATACTGATATAGCCAAAACCTATCTCTCTTTAGTTACAGGAAATGATGCCAACAAAACAGCGAAACTCGCTGCCTTAGAAGTTCTTGCGACAAACAATGCAACCGATAAGCTAGATGACACTCAAGAAGATACTTTCCTTAACTACTTAACTACTGAAGAAAATATTAATATCGCTCAGACTTATGCAAACATACTTAATGGTAACGAAGCAGATAATATTAAAACTGACAGCATACAATATCTTGAAGACTATGCAGCAGGAAAGCTTGGTATAACTTTAACTCCTACTCAAGAAAATCAAATGCTTACTTACTTAGGAGGCAGCACAAACAGCAATATCGCTAAATCCTATGTTAATAATGTTAATTTCATTCAAGCAACTGTAGGACTTGACTCAACACAGAAAGAGCTCTACAGAACTTTCGCCAATGCCTTCCCAGTTGGACAAACTCCAACCGAAGCTCAGTCTAAAGCAGCAGTAGGATTAATAACTACAGGCGGTTATTTTGGTAACAACTCAGCATTTTTAACCAATTATGCTAAATTTGTAAGCTCTGGTGACACTACATCTGCAAATAACCTAATCGAAATTGCAAATTATTTTAGATCCAAACCAGACTATGCTTCAAAGATAAATAACTTTAGCAATATAAACCTTGATGAAAAAAGCATTAGTGCAGCAATAGAAATTATTGACTTTACTAAAAGACTAGATGATCAAAATTCAACTGATCTTACTAGGCTCATATTAACTACAAGGAACCTCGCGATAGACACAGTATTAGGAGGAGTAGATAATATATTTGATTCTGCAACAGAAGGTGACTTAACAAGAGGTTTCTTTGAATCATTGAAAAAAATATTTAGCGAAAAACCTGATTCCATAGATAATGAAGCCTATAATAAAGCCTATAGCAGGTTCGCAAGAAACGCTATATCTAAATTCTCTAAGGATCATCTTGAATTAAACGGAGTATTATATCCAAGTAGCTTTACAACTGTTCTTGCTGAAGATATTAATAATGGTAAGCTTGGAATCTATGTTAACAACGAAGTCGCTCGAATGCAAATAGGTGTCTTCGAAGGAATGATTGAATTCTACGACAGCATGATTGAGCAAGAAGATAAGAAGCCTGACAAGAATACCTCTAAAATAGAGCAATGGGAAAGTCAAATTACTTCTCATCAAGCTGCCAAGGCTGCGTTGGGAAGGACACTAAGGACACTATAGAATTAATCTTCAGTGGATTTTAGTATAATAATTTCACCTTAGGGATATTTTGACTTTCAACGATTATAAACAAAAAATAAGTTATAATCGTTGAAAGTCAATTCATACTTAATCGGAGAAATGTGAATATAATAAGCTCGGCTGCTCACGCCGATGTTTTGGCTCTTGTTATACAAATTGCTGTTTTGCTCTTAGTTGCAAAAGTATTTGGGGAGCTATTACAACGCTGGGGACAACCATCTGTAATAGGAGAAATATTTGCAGGTGTGGTTTTAGGACCATCATTTTTGGGCGGATTGATTCCTTGGTTCCCTGGGACTATAATTCCCTCAACACCGATACAAGGTTATTTACTTGAAACCATTAGTCTAATTGGTGCAATTCTGTTACTTTTAATCACTGGCTTTGAGACTGATTTAAACTTCATTGCACGTCGAGGACGCACTGCCGCTTTAATCTCTCTTGGTGGAATATTACTACCTTTTGTTACTGGCTTTTATCTAGGGCAATTTCTGCCAGATGACCTTCTTACTGACCCTAACAATCGCCACGTCTTTGCTTTATTCATTGCGACAGCGATGTCAATTTCTGCCATTCCTGTTATAGCCAAAGTTTTAATCGATCTAAAATTAATTCGCAGAAATCTCGGTCAAATCATTATCGCATCAGGAATGATTGATGACGCTATTGGCTGGACTTTACTATCCGTAGTAGTAGGCATGGTGGCTGCAAATGGATTCACCTGGATAAATTTATTTTCATCAGTAGCTAAAGTACTGCTCTTTATTGTGCTGAGTTTTACAGTGGGCTTTTATCTAGTGAAAAAAAGTCTCGCCTTTATTCAAGATAAATATCATGATAACGATAAAATTCTAAGCTTAGTTTTAGTTCTAACCTTTGCATGGGGTGCACTTGCACAAGCCCTTCACCTAGAAGTGGTTTTTGGTGCTTTTGCTATTGGAATTATATTTGGACAAATGCAGAGACTACCGCATAATGTTGTAGAAAAAATTCGCAGTTTTGCGATGAGTGTTTTTACACCAATCTTCTTTGCCGTAGTAGGTCTTAAGATGAATATATCCGCTTTAGTGGATACTAGACTCTTTTTAATTGCTCTGTTAGTTATTTTCATAGCAAGCTTCGGCAAAATCGTCGGAGTCTATACCGTAAGCCGCTATATAGCTAAACATGATCACTGGACTGCGCTTAGTTATGGTGCAGCATTAAATGCTAGAGGAGGCATGGAAATTATAGTAGCCTCTATCGGACTTTCCATCGGTATTTTAACAAATGAAGTATTCTCAATGATAGTCTTAATGGCGATAGTAACTTCTGTTATGGCACCTATACTATTAAGATACACTCTCAAGCACATAGAGAGTGATGATGATGAAATTGAGAGACTACAAGAAGAAGCTGCGATTAAATTAAGTACGATTAAAAATATTCATCGTGTTTTAATACCAATTAGATTTGACCCACAGCAAACCAATTACAATAACCTAATTATTCAAATCATTAAATTTTCCCTTCTTTCCAAAATAGCAGCGAAGAACTCTCTCTCCATAACACTCTTAAGCATAGTCAATAAAGATCAGAAAGACCAAGCGCGCATTATGCTGAATGATCTTAGTAAAGATTTAAACGCCTCGGAATTGGTTAAAAAAGTTCTTGATAAAGACGGGGATATCACTAACCAAATTTTAAGTGAAGCTCAAAAGGATTATGACATGCTAATTTTAGGCAGTCAATAACCATAAAGATTCTGAATCACTGTTCTCACCTTTAATGGATACCTTAGTTAGAATGTCACCAACTATGGTAACGACTGTAGTTTATGCCAAAAACATAGCTGAAGACTGGCAGTTAAAAAGTTTTCTCATCCCTACTAACGGCTCAATATCCTCTAGGAATGCAGCTGAATTAGCTTATTTCACCGCAGCCCCCGAAGATTCGGTCACCATCTTAAATGTCATTGCTAGAGATAAAAACTATTGGGGGAATTTCATTTACAACAAAGCCCATAATATTCAAGCCATAATAGCCCGCTCCCTGGTAGATGAGTTAGTAGATTTAGGAAAATTCTATAAAATTAAGGCTGAGGGTAAAGTTAAAATAGCTAATGACGTAGATACTGAGATTCTCAAAACCTCTACTGATGAAAAAGTAGATCTTTTAATTCTCGGCACCGAAATTAAGCCCGCATCAGAAAGATTATTCCTTGGACCAAGTGTAGAAAGGATTTTACATGAAGCCACTTGTCCTGTAGTAATTATCAATGCACATAATATCTCTGCTTAACACTTCTAGGGATATGAAAAACTTTTTCCAGACTAAAATGGTATTTTGGTATTTAGATAAAAAAATTATGGAAATAGATTTAAAACTTTTAATTCAAAACATTGGCTATGCTGGGATTTTTGGAATAGTTTTCGCGGAGTCTGGTTTATTTTTTGGCTGCTTCTTGCCTGGTGACAGCCTTTTGTTCATGGCTGGTTTCTTAGCCTCGCAGGGACTCTTTTCTCTACCGATTTTATTAATAGGCTGCTTTCTAGCAGCTGTTCTTGGCGATAATGTTGGTTATACATTTGGTCATAAATTTGGCAGAAAGCTTTTCCAGAAAGAAGATTCTTTTTTCTTTCGTAAAGAAAACCTTTTAAAGACAGAGGATTTTTATAAAAAGCATGGTGCAAAAACCATAGTACTTGCAAGATTTATACCAATCATTCGCACCTTTGCTCCAATAGTAGCTGGGCTAGCTGGAATGGAATATAAAAATTTTCTTCGCTATAACTTAATCGGTGGCATGCTTTGGGGAGTAGGAGTTACTAGTGCAGGATATTTTCTAGGTAAAGCTATTCCAAGTGCCGAGCACTATCTGCTGCCTATAGTAATAGGCATAGTAATCATTTCAGTAATTCCAGCTGTTTTACATTATTTCCAAGAAAAGCTAGCAGCTAAGTCATAGCAAGGCACTGCTTGTAAACCTGCAAGTTCAAGGCTAGGCGAACGAATCATCACAGTGTGCTGCGAGTACACGATATTAGCGTAATATCGAGTTCACAGCCTGAGATATAGGCGGAAGATAAGTATACTTTCCTCTCAGCGTCCAAATAATCGCATAAGCTGAAACGAACTGAATAAATAAATGATAAGTAGCTAATATCCAAGCTTTTAATGAAGTTATCATCGCGATAGTACCGTCAAACACCACCATTAAACTAAGTAGATTACTAAAAAAGCTCGTAAGCAAATTAAAAAGATCTGGTAAAAAATAAGCAAGCATATTAAATAAAATCGCTTGGTAACAGTGATAGCGGACGAATTCTTTAATATAAACCTTTCTGAGATTACTAATTATTAACCACAAAAGTGGAAACCAAGCAATAATGCTAAAAAATGCTCCCATATAACAGAAAGCACATAATAATTTTTCTCTAAAACTAACCTTATGCATTAACTTTTCCGTCGGCAACAGTACCCTAATAAGGTACGTCATTGATTTTAAACAACAACACTACTCTAATATTATTACCCGATTTAAGAAGAAATTTCCTATTAAAGTGAATCTCCTGCAAAAAAACTAAGCAATTCGGTGTATGAAGTTAAATTAAATTCAGCCTTAGCCTGAAAATCCTTAACTAGATAGCTTCCAGACTTACGCTCATCTTCAAGATAGAAAATACCATGACTAGCATTGCGCTTAAGAGCTTTATTCATCTGCTTTGCCACCTTAGCCTCTTCAAAATCGTACTCCACTAAGACTTTCGCATCAAAACGTAATTGGTGAGCTAATTTTGAGGCTTCTATCGCTGAATCTGAAATTATATAAATTCTTTTAGTCTCTGGGAATTTCTTAGCTTCTAAAAGATAGGCGATTCGCTCCATGCCTAATGCCCAGCCTACGGCTGGGCTACTAACCCCTCCAAGCTCTGAAATGAGATTATCATAACGTCCACCCGCAAGCACCGTACTTTGCTGCCCTAAGCCCTTATCATCTGTCTTAAATTCAAAAACACAGTGACTATAATAATCTAGACCACGAACTAAACTTGAATCTATCGTGTAACTGATCTCTAAAGCCTCTAATCCCGTTTTCATCTGCATAAAAATCTGCTTCGATTCTTCATCAAAAGAATCCTGAATCAGAGGTGCATTTTTATATATTGCTTGATCTTCTGGGACTTTACAATCTAGTACCCTAAGTGGATTCTGCTGCATGCGTCTTTTACAATCATCACAGACATCGTCCTGATATTCAGAAAGAAAAGCTAAAAGCTGCTGACGATAAGCTTCTCTAGATGCTGCACTGCCAATCGAATTAATAGCTAAAGTGAGATTCTCTATACCCAGCTCCTGAAGAAAATTATAGGCAAGTTTAATAACTTCTAAATCAATAAAAGGTGCCTCTAATCCGATGGCTTCCATTCCTATTTGATAAAACTGCCTGTATCTACCAGTCTGCGGGCGTTCATAGCGAAACATAGGGCCTCTGTACCATAGCTTCTGTGGGCGAGAGCCACGATCTAAACTATGTTCGATAAAAGCACGAGCCACACCAGCAGTACCTTCTGGTCTTAGAGTTATAGATCTATCACTGCGATCAGTAAAGGTGTACATTTCTTTATTTACTATGTCGCTGGATTCACCTACAGCACGAGAAAACAGCTGAGTATGCTCAAATATCGGAGTGCGTATCTCTTCAAAACCCGCAAGGGAAAAGGTCTCTATAGCCTTCGCTTCGATAAACTGCCAAAGAGTAGATTCTGACGGAAGTATATCTTTAGTACCACGTGGTGAAATTATTTTTTCCATATAAATTCATTAAAATCCATTCTCTGCTTGCATTAAGACTCTATCATCAGCAGAAATAGAAGTATAGGATTGAAGTGTAAAAGCTACATTTAACAGCGGTGATTTTTTTTCTTTAAGACTAGTAGCACGTGAACGCTTCACTGAGAAGCGAGGATCTTCTCCCATACCAGCTTTCTCGCCACTTCTACTTATAACTAAGTCACTGACTTCGACAGCACGATAGGACTGATTTAATTCGGAGAAAAAGGCTAAATACTTTTCAAATGAACCTTTAGAATCTATGCTAATAGAGGTTTTTAAAACTTTTGGCTCAAAAAAACTATCATTAATAACAGTCTTTCCTCTTGCCTTACTTTTTAATCTCTTGTCTATCTCAAAACCATCGTAGTTAACGGGTATAGCGTTTTTAGGTAAAAAATTAATCAAATCTATTTCATGCTTTAAAGCTAGATCTTCAAGATCCTTTACCAAAAAGCCTCTTTCCTCGGACATCGGTATCTGATCTTCTAAAACGACTATCTCATCAACTATAGATTTCAATTCAGCTTTTAACTTAGCAAGCTCCTGCTTAGTGGCTTTTGGCTCACTTAAAACTTCACGAAATTTTTTAATTTCCTCATTTTTAGTTAAATAATTCTCAAAGCTAGGCTTAGTCCATAAAAAAAACGTCGCAATGGCTAATGCGAAAATTATCAGAGCTGATTGAAGCTTTTGGCTTGAAAACATGAACTTATATCATTATAGATTAAATTTTTGAGAACGATAATATGTTATTTTAACCCACCCTTAACCAAAACCACCTATACATCTGATATGACGGATTTCGGGAACTTCGGCGGTGGAATGAATAGTGCCGAGAGCAGAATAAATAGCCTCAGTACTAGGATAGATAAGCTAGAAACCATGTCTAGTTCTGGTGTACCTTATGACCCAGCTGTCGCTCAAGCTAATCCAGTAGCGAATCCTAATGCTGGTGGTGTAAATCCACAGCAAGGTGAAAACTTTCAAGCCCTGATGCAGCTTATGCAATCACAAATGCTCGCTGGAGGCTTAGGCAATAATAATGATGATAAAGATAAAGCCTCTGGTATAGAAAATATAATGAATAACCCGATGTTTAACATGATACTCGGAGGGGGCGGAATAAATGCTACGCAAGGGAACATGGGTGCAGCTAATATGAATGGCATGCAGGGCATGGGTGGCATGAATGGAATGCCCAATATGAACGGTATGCAAGGAATGAATGGTATGCCGATGATGAATGGCATGCAGGGTAACACTGGGATGGGAAGTATAGACCCAGCGATGTTACAACAAATGTCACAGACTCAAATGTTTGACAGTTTTTAAGTGCTAAGATTGTCTTTTTACAATGTTTTATTTCACCTTAATTTTAAGATGGGACTGCTCGCAAGCGTGCAAGTTCAAGGCTGAGGAGGACGAATGACCGCAGTGTACTAAGTGTACATGAGGATCATGAGGACGACGAAAACGCAGAAATTGGAGTTTGCGAGCAGTCCCTAGATTGAGCTTAGAAAGATGATTCACAGTCCTAATTTAAAAAACATCATCTCTCAGATTGATGATACTCCAGTCGAAGAATTGCGCATGGTGCTTGATGAGTATTATCCGCAGGATATAGCCGAAGAGTATAAAAAATTAGACACCGCTGAGCAAAGATTACTTTTTGATGTTCTTTCCTATGAACATGGGGCTCTTGTTTTTGCAGAGTTAGAACCACGGGAAATTAAAGAACTCTTTGAAGACTTATCTGATGAAAAAATAGTTAAATTCACGAATGAGCTTGAACTTGACGATGCTGCTGACATCATAGGTCTGCTTGATGATGAACGTATGCTGCGCATTCTAGATAAGCTCCAGAGACCCTTTGAGATTAAAGAGCTTTTAAGTTATGAACCAGATACCTGTGGTGGTATTATGAACCCCGATTTCATCAGTGTCAGAGCGGACTTGAAAGTCAGTGCGGCACTGCGTTTCGTGAGATTAAAAGCTAAGGAATTTAACAGCCAAATAGTCTATATCTATGTTACACAGAAATTCGGTGAATTAGCAGGTGTATTAAGTTTAAAAAATTTATTTCTAGCTAAGGATGAGGATTTAGTAAAGGATTACATGGATACGGATATTATCTCCGTTGAAATTAGTGACGATAGAGAAAAAGCTGCTGAATTAATTTCTAAGTATAGATTCTTAGCGATTCCTGTTATTAATAGTAGCTCCCAGTTAGTAGGGATTATAGCGATAGATGATGTAGTCGAGATCCTAGAAGATGAAGCGACTCAGGATATTTATCAGTCTAGCGGTATTAATTTGGAAGGTGACACTGTCTCCGCTTTCACTGATATTCGTGAATATTTCACTGCCTATAAAGCTCGCACTCCGTGGCTAATAATTACTTTACTTGGTCAAGTTCTTTCTGCCTCCTGCATCATAAGATTTAGCGATGTTATTTCAGCTCTGCCACTAGCGATATCCTTTATGCCTCTACTAGCGGGGCTTTCAGGTAATATTGGTAACCAATCAGCCACTATCATAGTTAGAGGTATTTCCACAGGCGAAGTTAATACCGAAAAAAGTTTGGGTCTTCTAATCCATGAACTTAGCCTAAGTATTGGCATCGGTATTACCTGTTCTTTAATTACAGCTGTTATCTGCTATGCGATGACGGGGAATATATTATTAGCTGGCTTAATCGCAAGCTCACTTACAGTTACTATGTTTAGTGCTGTGCTTGTGGGAACTCTTACACCGCTTGCCTTTAAAAAGCTGAATATAGATCCAGCCGTAGCAAGCAGCCCACTAATTACGACGATGATAGATTTATCATCATCTTTTGTCTACTTAAGCCTAATTAAAGGTTTTATTAGTAAACTTATCTAAGTATGCCAAGAAAATTCATACCTTTAATAGCCATTTCTCTAATCCTTGTGAGCCTAGAGGGTGCTTTTTTAAATATCTCTGCTTTTAAAATCGAGAATAGTAAGACAGACACTATTTTTAATGAGGAAACTTTAAATATTGACGTTAAAGATAAAACTAGCCATAAAGATCATAAAGACAGGGATAAAGAAAAATTAAAAGATGAAAAATCCTCTGACGATAAATTCCTCGATCTAGAAACTGGTTTTACTGATGATGATGATCTAGAAAGATTTGGTGGCTTAGAATTTAATTTTAAAAAATCTAAGCATCTAAGAACATTTAGAAATTTTGATCTTAATAGTACGGATAAACAAGCCTTAAAATCAGTAAAAGCTAATAAAAATGCCATTACTTCTGGAAAAGGGGTTTGGGTAAATATCTGGAATTATCCTAAAAATGTGGATGCCTTTATTGACAGGCTTACGGATTATCATATTGACACAGTTTATTTACAAGTAAACCGTTCTACCACAGAGGTTTTCAGGCACCAAATTCAAATAGATGAGATTTTAAAAGCCTGTAAAAAAGCTGATATTAAAATCATTGGCTGGTCTTATGCTTATCTTCACGATGTAAAAGCAGACGCTGATAAATTTATCAAACCCGCTCTGTATGTGAGCCCCGAAGGATATAGTTTCGATGCCATGGCAGCGGATATAGAAGAAAATTATAAAGTAGAATCAGTAAAAAGATATACAGAGCTGATTAAAGCAGCTGTACCAGAAGACTATCCTCTAATAGCTATCGTATTTTCACCACAGATTAAACCAGTATATCCATGGGAATATATCGCTGGAAACTGGGATATATTAATGCCAATGGTTTACTGGCACGGTATCAAACAGCGTGATTCTCAGCGCGTGGCGACTTTCGTCGCTGATAGTATTCATAATTTAAGAAAATATACTAAAAAAGATGATTTAAATATTCATATGATTACTGATGGGGAAAGAACCACTCCAGATGAAGTGGCGATAAGTTTAGAGGTAGCACAGAAGCTTAAAGTCAACTCTGGGATTAGTGTTTACCCAGAACATCTAGTGCCTAACTCTGTGCTAGAAGTAATTAAAGACTTTAAAGGTTAATTCAAAAGGTTAATAAACTCAGCAGAAGCGTTTTTTATTCCATGTATTAGAGCAGTGCTAATAATCGAGTGTCCAATGTGATATTGATCTACATCATCTATATCAACTATATCTGGAAGGTTATCCAGCGTGAGACCATGTCCCATATTGACTTTCAGATGATGCCCACGAGCATAAATAACCGCTTGCTTAATATGTTCATATTCTATCTTTAAAAGATTTGCTGCTGCATCTCTTTCAACATCAGATGTTCTCAAAGAATGAAATTTATGTAGATTAGTAAATCTACCAGTATGAATTTCTATATAATTAGCTCCGACAGATTGTGCCATCGCAATCTGATCTAAAGCAGGCTCAATAAAAAAACTTACTTTTTTCCCGCTATCTAAAATAGGTTTAATAAATTCCTTTAAATACTCTGCCTGAGCAATAACGTCTAAACCACCTTCAGTCGTAACCTCACTACGCTTCTCTGGCACTATAGTGCAGATATCAGCTGATGTTCTTAAAGCGATAGCACGAATATCTTTACTTGCCGCCATTTCAAAAGCAAAGCCTAAGCGAGAATTAGCCAAATATTGGGAAAGTTCGTAAATATCAGAATCCTGAATAT
>RFQS01000171.1 GCA_009924885.1 Pseudomonadota bacterium
GGGCTGAATCTGTCTTTAGAAGAGAGAAATATTACTGAGTATTTAGTGGAAAGGGTTTAATGTATTCAGATCTTAAAAAACTACCACTAGCTAGTCTATTATTACTGTTTTACTCTAAATTGTTTAGCTTAAATTAATATCTAAAACATTAGATTAAGCTTTAAAAAGGGATTACTACTTATTAGATGCAAATATTAAGGCATTATTCAAGCATGTTTGCGTCATATATAATTGTTTAAAACTTAAAATACTTAGGAGGCAAGTAGAAAATGAGTTTCAGAAAGGGTTTAATCTTCGTTCTACTTTTGCTATTGGGTTTTTCTACTCTAGCTCCTGCTTTTGCTGTAACGACTTTATCTGGAGGTAGTGTGCTATCCTCCTTTGTGTTAGATACTGGTACTGTCATCAATGGTGCTAAGCCAGATGTAGATAAAATAGAGCTTGCTATTACTGTAGGTACCAATGAATTAAATTTAGCTTTTCTCGCTCCTGGTTCTACAACTATCGCCTATGGCAATGATGGTGCTTTAAGTTTTGGGGGAGTCACTACTACAGATGCTTCTGCTTATTTTTTAGCTCCTAGCGGCTGTCAGTTCGTAAAATTATCGACTTATATAGGGACTTCTGGAGATTTTTCTGCAGATAGAGAAATCAATGTTACTTTAACTGGAAAATCTAATCTGGCTAATTTTGCTGGTAATACCGTATTTTTTGCTCAGGTACTGGATGCTACGGCTGCTGATGTGCTCTCTGTGCCAGCTGGATCACTCGCAATTCATGGTTTTTCTGATAACACTATTAGTAACCCAGGCGGTAATTTAACTGTTACTGTAAATAATATCGGTTTAGCTTGTAATGCTGCTGCAAGCCCAGCTACTAGTGGTGATTTACGCGCTACTTATGTAGCTCCTACTTCTGTAGGTACTAACCTTTTTAGTTTAGCTCCTGGGCAGCAGGTTACTATCGGTACTTTAGCCTCGGCTAAAAAATTAGAAGCTTTACTGCCTGGTACTAGCATCGGTAATGTTCTAGGTGTTTTAGAACCAGATTCTCAGCCGAGTGTTTTAAATTCTGCTCAAGTCACATCTTCTGCTCCTAGTGTCTTTTTTGGACCAAGTTTAATTACGGTAGGTGGTTCTTTACCTCGACTAGATACTGACACTATTATTATTCGAGCAGCTGAAAAGCCAGAATCTACCGCCTTAGCTAGAAGATTTTTTCAGACCCCATTCGCTACTGCTGCCTATACCGCTAATAGCGGCACTACCGTAAGTGCGGCTTCCACCAATGCAGCTCAGCATTCACAAGCGTCCTTAACTTCAGAAGGAGTTTTTACTAATGTCGCTAATTCTGTTATCACTGTGACTTTTTCATTAGAGACTACGGCTGGTGGTCCTAGTGCAGCTACTCTTCAGTTAGATAATGCTTATGTCGGCTTTCATGGTAATCAATTAAGTTCTATGCTTACTGGCGGTGATACTGGCTATGTGGTGATCGGCGATAGTGCACTTGATACCAGTCTTTCAGGTTTTTTAGGTGCATTTATTAATAATGTTGATAATGGTCTTACTGGTAATGATATCTCTGCTGCAACAGACGCGGGTATTATAGTCGTCGCTGATAGTAATAATGATGGTGTGGCAGATAATTTAACCGTGCAGGATGGTTCTTTATTGAGCTTTGCTCCTTTACCTGCTGCTAGGCTTGGTGGCTCTGCTACAGAGGGTTTAAGCGTTCTAGGTGTTAATGGTGCACCTAGTACTACTGTCGTCGTAGATGGTACTTCTACTGCTAATTTCGATGATGCTTTTTTATTTCCTGGTTCGGTGATACATAACGTCACCGCGAATCGTTCCTCTGTTATTAATTCTATTTTAATACCGAATCTAATAGTAAATTCATCTTTCACTGCTGGAGCTGATAATAACCTGCTTAGGAACGCTAAAGAATTTTACATGAATCTAAAAGGTGGTGCTAGTCCAGCTGGTGATGTATCTTACATTATTGTTCATGGTGATGAAGCAGCTGCCGATAGAAGTCTTGCGGTTGATACTTTACTCGGTCCGACCAATTTCGCTAATGAGCCTTATAATACAGGGCCTTCGGTATTTGTTACTCTGCCAAGTGAGGTTAAGAATAATGTTTTACTAGCTTCGCAGTTAGTAAAGTCCGGCTCTGACTATGTATTAAGAATAGTCCCACTAGTGAATAAATACGATAACCTTAGAGATGTTCTCACTGTAAGGGCTAAGGGTGTAATTAATAATGTTACTCCTTCTGTTTTAATTGCTGGTCTTAAGTTAGTAGCGACTGTTTCTGGTAATAACCTAGCTACTACTAAACTTACACTCGCTGAAGTATTGGCTCCAGCCTCGTTTAACTCTAATTTAACCACAAGGGTGCTTCCTGCTGGTGGTTCTGCTGCTAGGCTTATGGTGGAGTCTGCTGCTAATCCTGCATTGAATAGGCTTGAAATTAATCCAGCTACTGTAGACGGTTCGACACTTGCTTTAAATGCTCTTGAGGATTTGATCCCCACTGGATCAGTTTTAGATACTACACTGCCACCTTTATTTACTGGTGGTAAAGTGGGGAATACCTTATCTGGTGCTGCTGCTAGAGGACCTATCGCTCACATTCAAGCTAAAGGCAGGGTGATTGCAATAGAAGAAACCAATATTGATGATTTTTTTAGAATCGCGAATCTTGCTGGTACTAAAGTAATCAGGGTAACTTTTCCTACTGGAGTAGATATCAATAAATATACTAGTAGTGTAAATAGTTTCCTAGATATCTTCTCTACGAATACGTTTACAGTCGCTCCAACTATCGCTACTGTACAGAATATTGGGCTAGTAGGAGCTACGGCTGTAAGTAAGGCATTTATAGATATTAATTTAGGTACTGCGAATCAAGCTACTGCTCAAGCGGTTAAAAAGAAAATATTTTTAGGACTTAAGCCACATGCTCTCGTTGTAACCGATGCTGTTGTTGATACTAATGTCACGATAGATCTTATGGATACTCTTGGTACAGCTGATCCTGCTGATGATATCGTAATTAGTGCTATAGGAACAGCTTCTCTAGGAACAGTATCTAAATTTTTAAAAGTAGCTTTCTCTAGTAAAGCTACATCCGCTTATCAGAAAACGGGCACTACTACAAGTGAAGTCAGATCTGTTCTGGAGACGACTAATGGAGCTCAGGGAACTCCTGTTGGAGCGATAACTAAAGCAGTGAGGTTCGTAAATGCTACTCCAGTAGCTACTTTATTACCTGATCTAGATATTATAGAACAAGTCGCTGATGCTATTCCTTTAGGCTCTGCTGCCGATGGCAGACCAGTTTCATTTGCAGAAGCGGTACCTGAATCCATAGAACTTCACTGTGCGACTACTCTTTCGACTACTACTTCTGGCTTTGATGGTGTGACTGGTGTTACAGCATTGGTTTCAGATTTATCTATAGATCCAGGTACTTTAGCTGTTGGTAATGGTTCTAATGAGATAGTTCTACCCTTAGCCTTACCTTCTACTGTTACTGTGAGAGCCGCTGATGTAGCGACTACTATCACCCTTAGAGGTCTTAAAATTAAAGCTGGAACAGCAAGTACGGCACCTGTTGAAGATGATATAGTTTGCTGGATCGAAGCGAATGATTCTACTGGTGGTACTGATGAAGATGTCGTCGTGGGTTCTAATGTGGCGAATGCTGTTTCTCAAGTTACAGCGTCCTCTCCAGCTGAGAATATCTTTATCCCTATCGGTGATTCGGGTACTAGTAATCTAGGTGATGCTATCGCAGATCTTTATGCTGGTACTGCTCTTGCAGATCCGATAACGCTTTTAAATTGGAATAATCCAGCGAGTGTTGTTACTAATGATTTAGCTAAATATACCGTTATTGATGCTGATGATAAATTAGATAATGCTATTAGTTCGGTGACAGATAATGCAGCTTTAAAATTATTAACTGCTACTACTTTAATCACTACAGAGTCTACGGATTTACCTACTATTAATGGTGTCGCTGATGTGACTGGTGATCTTAGAACTACGGTGTCTGGAGCCTCTGGTCTATTGCAGCCTGGTACATTAATTCAGGTCGTAGCTCAAACTAACCCGCAGGGTGGTGGAGCTGAGAGTGTTACAGTACCAGTCTTAGATAATGGTAGTTTCACTGCTAGTCTAAGAACTACTCCTAGAACTAAGCTTACACTTACCCAGCTACCTGCTAGTACGAGAACGCCTTTAGTAGCTCAGGTGCAGGAGATAACAGCACCAGCGAAAGAAGACGGTTTTTTTGATACCTTAGTTCCTACTTTACTCACTTCTACTATCACTAATAAAGGTACAGTAATCGCTTTATTTAATACGCCTGCTACTGATGGATTTGATTTTGAAGATGTAGAAGTTACTGCTAAAGTAAATAATGTGCCAGTAAGGAAGCTCGCAACAGGCAAGTATGCTGCTATCGTTCCTAGTACTGCAAGTACTTTTACTTTGACAGTCGTCTCAGAAGAAAGATCTTTCAGTACTACTTTAGATGTAGTCACTATAGCTGCTACAGGTAAAGCTTTTCCCGCTCTAGGTAATATTTCACTTAAAGCTGATAATCTAGTAATCGTTAAACCTAAGAAAGCTGGAGCGAAGTTCCCCTCTGATACGTCTTTTGAGATAGTTTACACCGATGGAACTACAGCAGTAGTGGCTAATAGCCCAGAACTCTTTAAGAAAGCGGGTACTATCGCTAAGTTTACTAACCCTCAGACTGCAAAAACCATAGCTGGAATCCAAGCGATCTCTGCTGGCGGAGTCAGAGCGAAGTTTCTGTAGGCACTGTTACCGAACTCCAATTTCTGCGTTTTTG
>RFQS01000172.1 GCA_009924885.1 Pseudomonadota bacterium
GTTGAGTTGCTGATTTGTGCTTTCATTGACGCTCTTCTGATTGCTCATTTAGATTACCTGCTTATTAGATATATCAGGATTGAGCGTGAAAGTGAGTCTAGGAATAGCTTTGCGGTCAAGATGCTTTTTTTGACCCCGAAATTATTTTCTTGATAGCTAGGCTGGGCTTGGGTATTTTAAAGCTTAATGGTTAAGCGTGGGTCAAACGTTGGTCATAATTTTTAGGTGACCTTGAAGGGATTTTGTGTTTTGATATTGTCTTCGCTGAAATACTTACTTAGAAGGAGTTCTATTGCATATATTTTTATAGTTTGATGTTTTTAGTAAATCTGCAATTAGGAAAATTACTACATCCCCAGAACTGTCCATATTTACCTTCTCTCTTTTTAAGGAGAGCATCGCAGCTTGGACATCGTTGTTTTTTTCGAGAACTCTCTTGAGATTGAGTATTTTTTTTATTGATTTTTTTAGGTAATATAGCCTTGTCTAGCTCAAAATGATCTTCATCTATTTGCCAAGTTCGCTTTTCGAAAGATGGTTTGAATATCAGTAGCAGTGCTGGTAATGTTTCTTCTGATAACATCCTTTTGAATATCCAGTTATCTTTGCATTGTTTGCAAGCCAGTTTAAAATCTCTATAATTGAAGTCTTCAATAGAAAGAGATTTAGACTCGCATGATGGGCAAATTGGCTGACATTTTGCCATTGTGGTTTCTACTTCCTTGTCTGTAATTAATTCTTTTCTTCTGATATGAGCTTTAACATATGACTCTTGCCTGTAATGTCCTCTCACTAATGAAAAAAAAGTATTTGTAATCTCGCTCCAGATTTGATCATGCCCTGCTCCAGGCATTAAACCATGATGATATTCACAAAGAGTAATCAAATTCTCTATTCGATGAGAACCTCCTTTAGATAATGGGGTTTTATGATGAACATGGACAACGGTTCTAGATGGACATCCTGTGACTTGGCAAGTATTTCTGTCTCTTTCTAATACTTTTTTCCGAATATATCGCCAATAAGGCGGGTATTTAGGCCAATAATCTAAAACTTCTAGAATTTTTAAATCTCGCTCAGATAAAATAGCTTCGGGGTCGTAAAAATGCCTTAACTCTGGTTCGCTGGGATAAGGGTGCTGGAGTCCCCATTGAGATAGAAGATGCTCTCTTGCTTTATATATTTGGGAGTCATAGTTTGATTTGCAGATTGACTTGATCATGAATAAAATGAAAGTTGCCAAAAAACATAGAGTACATAGGGTTGGGAAATCAAAAACAACTTCCATAATATATCCCTTGCTGCGAGAATAAGCAGCATGAACTTTTTCAGTTGCTAGGTTATTAAGTTTATTCTTTATAAATAGTTCTTTTTCATGATTTATTGTTTCTACATCATTTTTAAAGCAAAGAAACTCCTTTTGATATTTTTCTGGATAACGTACTTCCTGAATCTCATACAAGCAATTTTCACAAAGATATTTTTTGTTATTTAAATTTATTCCTTTAATCTTTTTCTCTGAGCAAAAAATGCAATTTAGATATGAGCTAACGTTCCCTCTAGAAATGGGTTCAACCATATAGTTGGGATCAGCTCGCTTTAGGAACTCTATATAGTCAAAGTTGTTAGCTGAATCCATGGTACTTATGCTCTAATAAACCCCAGTACCACCAGAATGACCGCCTATATCTAACAAAAGTAAAACCAGCTTTTTATTACTTTCAGTCCAAATGATTCTTATATCACCAGTAACAGAAGAACTATAAACCTTCCCGAACTCTGTAATTGTCACTTTGTGGCTTTTAAGGCTTTTATGTTTTGGGTTATCTTTTAAGGTCTCAATGGCTTTAATAATGCGATCTTGAAGCTCGTTATTTTTAGAAACTAGCTTCTTGTATTTTTTCTTGAAATAATCTGTAGTTTCAATCTCGTACACAGAATTAATCTTCCATTAACTGCTCATGGATTGACTTTGAGAAGTCTAATTTCTTGGTCTTCCCTTTCTTATAGTCAGAGATTCCTTTCTTTATGACGGCTTCTAATTCTTTACTAATCGTCAATTCCTCTTTAGGAGGCTTTTCAGTAAAGGACAGTGAAAGATTACCGTTAGCAAAGTTAGTAAGTAGAAGTCTAGCTATTTCATTTACAGAGCTGAAACCGACCTCATTAGCTTTATTCTTTAGTTTTTTATTAAGCTCTTCTGAAATGGGTACTTGTAGTTTAAACTGATAAGCCATACCATGATTATACCCTTAACATACTATTTTTAGTGTCATTCATCAGATTATCTAAAAGTTTAACTAAGCATTCTTCCACCTCAAAGTTGCGGAACATGTCTATTATGGGCTACCACTTTAACAATAAACAAAATACCCTGCCCTTGAGCAGGGTATTTTGTTTCATTTTGGGTCCATTTTTAATCCAGATCTTACTCAACTCGGATTTAAGATTATATCAGTAACTTTTTCTTCCAAAATTTCTTCAGGAGATTTACCTTTCATTTTTAATTCAATCATTTTTTCAAGATCAAAAGAATCAAGAATTAAAATTAGTGTTGAACTATCTATATTATTGCTATGAAATTTCCCTATAACTTCACTCTGGGCAGCTTGATCATAGCCTCTTAAAGTTACTATTATTCCAAATCGACCCGTATTTCTATCCACTAAATACTTACTCCAAAAGTCACGCACATCATCTCTTGAGATTGATTCTTTGTAATACTTGCTATCTACGACTATTCTTGAATCACCTTGCTGGGCTCTTCCTTTCCAGAAATCGTGTTTAGGTGTATTGTTAGCAATAATCAAATCTGTTCTTCTTGTTTTGTCTTTTTCGGACCTCTGGCTAGTCGTTCTATAGCTGTTAAAGGAATCTTTGAATAGAAATTCAAAAATATTTTCGACTAACTTCTCAAAATCATGCCACTGCTTTTGCTTTGGATCTGAAAAACTCTTTATTTGTTTAAGCAAGTTAGTACCACTATGATACTTAGAAATTGTCTCCTTGGACTGATCATCATTAATTGTCTTTAGCTGCTCCCTAAAAAAGGCAGCTAGGTATTCTTTACCTTTTGATTTTGAGATATGAGTTATAAAGTTTTGTATATGGATAAATTTTTGGTTACTTGGAAAATTCCGCTCATTATGACTTAGTGAATACTTTGAATATACGAATATCGTGTTTTTATTAGTTGTTTTTGCCCACTTGATTTTTTTTGTATAGTCAAGTTTATCTTTACTATCAATCAAAGTTACGTAAAAATAATTAGATTTAGAAAGTACTTCATTCTTACCATTATCAAAATTGTATATTGATGGATAAGCTTTCCAAATGCTAATCTTTGATTTATGCTTTTGCATTTCAAACCCTAAGAGTTTCATTGATTCTAAGAAAAATATTTCGGCAAAATTTTCTATGGTTGACAATAGTAATTGAAGAATCTCATTGAAAGGTGATAAGTATAAGATCGTTTGATTCCGATTCAAGTAAGTGTCATCAATATACATAGCAGCAGTTGAAGTAGCTTTATCTCGTCGTTCTTCATAGTTAAAATTCTCAATTTTATGAAAAAATAAGTTTTCATTTAATTCAAAAGAAAATTTATGAGCTTGATATGTTTTCCAACACAGACGATATCCCTTTGATCCAAAAGCAGGCTTAATAAGATAAATTTTCACTTCAGAATCATAGTAAAGAAAAAAATGTGAATATTCTAAAAAATAGGTACGAACAAAATGTCTATATATCTCTAATTCATTAGATATTTTCTTCTCAAAATCGTAATAAAAATCTTTTGGAATCTTTCCAAGAGATTGTACTCGTTTCTCTTGTTTGAGTTCTTTCGTTAGATTTTGAATAATTTCTTGTACTTTGCTTCTTTCATTTTCTTGAATTAGCCCTGAATATAATAAATACCTATTTTCTTGGCCCTCTGACTCTTTGTACCCCCAAGTATTATACTCACCATACTTTAGTAGAAATTTATGCTGAATGATTCTTAATTTCAAATCATAAAATTTAGGAATCCTTATTAAATATCCCCTTAGTATAGAATTAATGTAGTAATTAATCCATCCTTCTAAGTGCTTATGAGCTGGTATATAATCCATTGCAGAAATATCTAATTCTTGTAATTTGTCTTCAAAAAATGGTTCAAATAAAAATAGATCCTTTATTTCTCTATTAATATCAATAAATCTTTTTTTTAATATTTCTAACTCTGGCTTGGAGGTAACCTTTGCGACAAGCTCCTCATAAAGTGAGACAATTTCATCTAGGCGTTTAAGTGTAGGATCGATAAATTTAGGCATTATTTCCTTAATCAATCAAATACCGAATATGCCTATAAAACTCACTATTTAAAATGTTTTCTAGCAGGGCTGTTTCAATGTCTAATTCTTTAACTATCCTGATAAAAACATCTTTGAACTGTATAAGATCTGAATGAATTATATTCCAAACCAGCTCAGCATCTATGCCTCTGTAATTATGTGAAAAGATATTTCGCATGCCGACTATATTCGTCCAAGATACTTCAGAGTATTTTTCCTTTAAATTATGATCAATGTTTTTAACTTCTTCCCCTATGGCTATTAATAAATTAGCCGTAGCATTAAAATCTTTCTGGTCATTAGCCCAGAGAAAATCACTGTATGATTGATACTCACTAGAATAGATAAGTATTTTTTCTATAGCTTCTAGTATAGTAAGGCTAGATATGAGATTCTTATTCAATGATAATCTTCTCCATCTCAATCCCCATCATGATAATAGGATTTAAAAATTCTGGATTATA
>RFQS01000173.1 GCA_009924885.1 Pseudomonadota bacterium
AGCCACTGGTCTATCATCATAGTCTTTTGTATCTTCTTATAGTTAGAGCTATTTAAATCCGTAGTAACGGGGAGTTTGGCTAGTTCTAATTTTACTAATATTTTCTTCTACATGAATCCCTAGTAACGGGGAGTTTATGTATAGGGTGGTATAGTAAACAGTTTTTAGATCAATGAGCCTTGTGCGTTCATTGGAAATTTATATTATTAAAGGATAATAAAATGACTTTTGAGAAAGAGTTCTGCAATTCTATTGCAGTAGCCAGAGGCTTTACAAAAACAGATCAAAAAATACATAAACTAAAACAAAAGATCCCAACACAACATAAATCAGTAATAGAAGCATGGGATCAAGCCATGAAAAATGCTGCATCTTGTTATGGAAGAATAGTAGGACCGAATACTAGAAGAATTTATTTTAATGCTGCGGTTAAATTCTTTAAGTATCTAAAAACTGATTATTCTAATCTCTATCAAGCCTGCGTAATGGCTATAGATGAGTGTAAGCCAGAGCAGTTTTCAACTCGCAAGCATATAAAAGAGGCTGGGATTAGCTTAGCCAAATTTTTAATTTACAAAGGAGAGCTATTAAATGACTAATGAATTAATTGAGTTAATCAAATCTGTAAATTTAGAAAAAGTAAAGGAAGCTCATGTCAAATTAAAAGATACGAAAATTAAAAGAACTATTTCTAGGGTAATAGATACCTTAAGCTTAGAGGATTTAGGAAAAGCTCTAGAAACTAACGAAAGACTTTTAACTAGTGAAGCTAATAAAGAGCTGAATAAAATTATTATGCTCTTTGCTTTCTGGACCGCTCTTAGAGCCTCTGAAATTATCAACCTAGAAATAACCGATATAGATTTAAAAGCTAATCGCCTGTTAGTCAGGCAGGGGAAGGGTTCTAAGGATAGACACGTAGGTATTAATCAAGAGCTTAAACCACATTTAGAGAGCTATATAAATGGGATCAGACCAGAGTCTAAATCATTAAAAGCTTTTCTTTTAGCTGATGGGCGTGAGATTAGCTTAGATAGGCTAGAAAAAAGAGTTAAATATATCTTTAAAAAAGCTGGTCTTAAAGGCTTGTTGCACAGCTTTAGACGTGGTGCTTTAACTCATTATGCTAATCGTGGAGTGCCTTTAACCCATCTTCAGATTATCGCAGGACACGCAAATATTCAAACAACTATGAGCTACGTGAATCACAGAGTAGAGGATGTCATTAAGGCACAAGTTAATTGGTAGTGATTTTAAAAGCATAAATAATAATTTAAACAAACCAACAGGAGACAGTATTATGGACAGTTTTAGATGTTCGATCAACGATAAAATAATTAATAAAGATCTAGATGCTCTAAAGAAGCATAATTCAAACTTTCAGGAAATTGAGCTTAATATTCAAGAACTTTTAGAGAGTATTAATCAAGGCAAAGCCTTCTCTCCAATAGTCTTTAATGGTAATACTAGAACTGGTGCGAATTTCATATCTAGCCAGCTCTTGGTTCTAGATTTTGATAATTCCAATCTAAAAGAGACTTTAGGGCATGAATATATAAAAAGCCATGCTAGTGCTTACTATACGACACCTAGCCACAGAGTAGGTTCTAATGGTGATAAATTTAGAATCATTTTTCAAGTACCTGAAATTATTACAGATCAAGAGACGTATAAAACTTGTTTGGAGAATTTGCTAGGGAAATTTCCAGAGGCAGATCAAGCCTGTAAAGACACCGCTAGGGGCTTTTATGGATCTAAGAATTGCATTTATACATGCTGGGATAGGGAAATAAGTTTAGAGGAATTCGAGAATCTAAAAACACCTAAAATTACCAGAAAAAAAAGTGAGAAAATGCTGTCCCCCCTGTCACCTGTCATTGATGAAAAACTATTTAATGAAATAAAAGACATGCTAAAGTCTATCCCTGCTTCTATTGGTTATGAAGAATGGCGTAATATAGTCTGGGCTTTATGTTCTAGGCTTAAGCCTGAAGAAGTCAGAGACTTAGTTAATTCATGGAGTCCAGATTATAAGAATGATGGAAAGCAGTTAGAAGAATTAATTAATAGATATGACGGCAGTATGAGCATCGGGATCCTTTACTACTATGCTAAAAAGTATGGTTATGATTTACCGAAGCACTATTTAAAAAAACTTACAGCAGGGCAGGCAGTAGAAGAAGAATTAATTAAAAGAAAGAATCGGATAATTATCTCAGTCTCGGGCTTGCTGCATGAGTATAAGAATGGATACTATGAGCCAATTAAAGACACTGAGTTTAATAAAGAAGTATCTAATTTCTTTAAAAGCTACATTACTAATTTTGAGACTGGAGCCACTAATTATGCTAAGCCCTGCCATACAGAGGAAGCGTATAAATATCTAGTACAAAGCTATGCAGTAGATATAGATAAAATTAATCCAAGTGGGATAAACCTGAAGAATGGCTTTTTGAGGCTAGCTTATGATGAAAGGTTTAAGCCAGTTTTTACTCTAGAAGAGCATAAGCCAGAGCAGCTTAATATCTATATCTGTGATTATGAGTATAAGCTAGAGGCTGATGATTCAGACTTAAGCGGATTCTTAGATAATGTCTTAGATAAGGTAGATCAGGAGATCATTTTAAGATTAGTCGCTAGCTGCTTAGATATTAAGACTGCTCGCAAACATGCTGGTAGAGGGCTAAAAGCTGTAATAAATTATGGGGATGGAGCTAATGGAAAAGATACTTTAAGAGAAATCTTTACTCAGCTCATCGGGAAACATAGATTTACTAGCATATCCTTGCAAAGCTTCAAGGAAGCTGATTCGGGAAGGAGATTTGGGATCTTCGATTTATACCGCTCTGCGATTAACTGGTCCTCAGAAAATAGTGCGATTAACTTAGATAAATCACAGACCCTAAAAGCTGCGATTACTGGTGATCCTATACAGCTAGAGAGAAAGAATAAAGATCCGATAGAAGCTAGTCCTAGAGCGATTTTCTTTTTTAACATGAATGGAACACCTAATATTAGTTCTTTAAGTGAAGCCGTGAAATCTAGGCTATGCCCGATAGAATTTAAAAATACTTTTAAAACTAATCCTAATTCAAGTATTAGCACTGAGAAGAAGGCGGACCCTCGATTTAAAGAAGATCCAGAGTTTATTAGAAAGACTATTCTGCCAGCTCTATTGAAACTGATTATAGAGGCTTTCAGTAAATTATTAGATGAAGGGATAGATTATAGCTCTAAGGACAAACTTTTTAATGACATAGTAAAAGAATCCAATCACTTATATGATTTTATTGAAGATACAAGATTGAAAAGATGCTCTGCGGAGAATGGTTTAAGTGCTGGGGAAATCTATGAACGTTACTTATCTTGGTGTATTGGGAATGACATAGCATCAAGTGAGCAAGATCTTAAAAGATCTGGATATTTTAACGATAGTGATAAAGCTGTAACTAACCCTGCTGAAATGAGTAAGAGATTAAGGGAGATTTTCCCTAACATAGCTAAAAAGAAAACTAAAGCAAAGCGTTTACTTGGTTTAAGGCTTGAGGATTAGGTTAGCTTTACTTTTTAATTGTGGATGATAGAAAAATTAGGATTTGTTCTTAATGAGATTGATATTTACCATATTTTAGCCTAGTCGGTACAATGATGTAGGTGGATAGCGTAACAATGCAACCTAAATTAATCGACAATATTAATAATTTACTCGGGGATGATCTTAAAGAAGGTCTTTCTATAGATTCTAAGTTGAAAATAGCGGCTTCAACATTCTCAATATATGCTTATGAGTCATTAAAGAAAGAGCTTGAAAAAATTGATTCTTTGGAGTTTATCTTTACTCAGCCTACTTTTTTGAAAGATCAACACACTGATAATCTGAAAAAAGAGAAAAGGGAGTTTTATATTCCTCGATTAAATAGAGAAAAAAGTCTCTATGGTAGTGAGTTTGAGATTCAACTAAAGAATAAAATGACTCAAAAAGCTATTGCTAAAGAGTGTGCTAGGTGGATTCGTCAAAAAACTCAATTCTATTCTAATGTATCTAAAGCTCCAATGCAGTCCTTTGTTTTAAATCAATCAAATGATTCAAGCACTGTTTATTTACCTTTAAATGGATTTACTGCTGTTGATCTTGGCTATCAGAGAGGAGACCATGTTTCTAATTACGTTAATAAGTTTAATGATGAAGGGATGGCTACACAATACCTCAAACTCTTTGATGATATTTGTAAAGATCCTAGTAAAGTTAATGATATTACAGAAGAACTTTGTCACTATATAGAATCTGTTTACCAAGAGAACTCTCCCCAGAAAATTTATTTTTTTATTCTATACAATATCTTTAAAGAGTTTCTAGAGGATATTTCAGAAGATGATATGCCAAATGATTTAACTGGTTATAAAGATTCTGTAGTTTGGAATAAACTTTATAATTTTCAGAAAGATGCCGCAATCGGTATTATAAATAAAT
The DNA here is from genome assembly GCA_009924885.1 of Pseudomonadota bacterium. Lineage (GTDB taxonomy): Bacteria > Cyanobacteriota > Vampirovibrionia > LMEP-6097 > LMEP-6097 > LMEP-6097. Next base: position 4,472 of record RFQS01000173.1, read on the forward strand.
TAGAAAAATATAACGGCTGTATTCTAGCTGATAGTGTGGGCTTAGGTAAAACTTTTACAGCTTTAGCTGTTATTAAATACTATGAGCTTAGAAATAAATCAGTATTAGTGCTATGTCCTAAAAAGCTCGCTGATAACTGGCTAAATTACAATAGAAATCTTAAAACTAATCCTAGAATCTAGCCTGAAGTTAAATTAAGAAGAAAAAGCTCATTGTATATAGGTTTCAATAGCAAAAAGTAACCTAAAACAATGAGCAAATATAACC
>RFQS01000174.1 GCA_009924885.1 Pseudomonadota bacterium
ATTTGGCTAAAACTAAATTACAAGAACTCTGTAAAGATACTAAATCTATATCTATAGAGTGTGAGTTCCAAAATAACAGAGAAGCTTTTTTAAGCTTTATAAAACAAATCTTCTCTGGTAGTGGTAAGCATGCTTCTATTTACAAAAAAATCAGTGAAGAGTTTAAGAATTTTATTGAAATTTATAGAACTTTGAAGAATAATTTTGAAGATAAAAAAATTTTATTTGGATCAAATCCAGAAGCTTTTCGCGAACTGTTTAACGAAAAAATAAAAGAATTAATTACATATCAGACACCTAATAAGTACCTTATTAATTATCATGGTAAAAACTTATTACATCACTCTCTAGGACAGCGTGCATCAGCTTTAATAATATTTATTTTAACTCGTGGTGGTCACGACCTTATCATGATTGATCAGCCAGAAGATGATTTAGATAATCAAACTATTTATGAGGATGTTATTAAGCTAATCCGTGAAATAAAACCTCAGGTACAGTTCATACTTGCCACTCATAACCCTAATATTCCAGTGCTTGCTGATGCAGAATTAGTACAGGTCTGCTCTTTTATTAATGAAAAAATAGAACTTAGCTCTGGCAGCATTGATGAACCAGATATACAGAAACAAATTATTAATATCATGGAAGGTGGTAAAGAAGCTTTCGAGCGCAGAAAGGAAATATATAAAAAATGGAATCCTTAGATATAATCTTAATCACAGCTCGGGGAGAGGATTCCACTCACCAGTTAAAAAGTAATTATTCTAATCTAGAACAGCTTAGTGCAGACATGGTAGCTTTCAGCAATAGCCATGGTGGTAAAATTCTTGTAGGTATCCAGGAATTTAAAGATGAAGCCAATATCATAATTGGTCTTAATGATCAGGAAATTAAGAATTTAAATCAAATGATTTCCAACGCAGCAAGCCAAGGAGTAATTCCAGCCATAAATCCCAAAACTTCTATTGTCGAAGTAAATAACAAAATGGTTTTAGTAATAGAAATTCCAGAAGGAATAAATAAGCCTTACCAAGATAAAAATGGTCTATTCTGGGTCAGAAGCGGTTCTGATAAACGTAAAGCTACAGCAAGGGAAGAATTACAAAGACTGTTTCAGAATGCAGGTCTAGTACACGCCGATGAAGTTCCTGTAAATGGTTCTAATATCTCTGATCTAGATTTAGATTACTTTAGTAAATTCTATGAAAAGCGCTTTGGAAAAAGCTTAGAAGATGAATTTCTCCCCATAGATAAAATCTTAGAGAATATGAATCTAGCTCAGAATCAGCAATTAAATCTAGCAGCGACCTTATTATTCAGCAAGAATCCAGATTTTCGCTTACCAGCATTTATTGTAAAAGCTCGTTCTTATTTAAGCGATACCACGAACGAGAGTTCATATCTAGATAGTTTAGATATAAGAGGTAGATTAGCAGATGTTTTCCACAGATCAGTAAATTTTGTTTTAATGAATATTCATCATATTCAGGCTGGGCAAAATGTCAATAGTCTCGGGGAATCAGAAATTCCTCGCATAGTACTAGAAGAGCTTATTGCTAATGCTTTAATGCATAGAGACTACTTTATTTCAGCACCTGTTAGAATTTTTGTCTTTCCTAGCCGTATTGAAATTATTAGTCCAGGACACCTACCTAATAACCTAAGCATTGAGAATATTAAAGCTGGTAACTCAAACATGCGAAACCCTGTCTTAGCTTCTTTTGCAGTCAATTTACTACCATATCAAGGCATCGGAACAGGTATTTTACGGGCATTGAAGAATTATCCCAATATCGACTTTGAAGATGATCGCAATAATAACCAGTTTAAATGCACTATACATAGAAATCAGTAAAAATAATTCAATAAGCTCTTCTCTAGTGAATAAAACCATAATAGAGTAATAATTGCGTAGCATTGTAATTAATTGCGTTGTAATCTAAGTTTTTTAAAAAGTCTTTAGTGAAAGTCTCTGCTGATTTGATTTCTATTGGTAGATAATGATTCCCGATGCTGTAAATGACATCAATCTCTTTCTGTGAGCCATCCCTGTAGAAATAAAGATTATTCTTTTTACCTTTATTATAACGATCTTTAATAAGCTCATTTACTACGAGATTCTCGAAAAGATTTCCCCTTAAAGGGGCGCTGTGAAGATGTTTCTCTTTTTCTATATCTAAAAGGTAGGCTGCAAGCCCAGTATCATAAAAATAAATTCTGGGTGATTTAATAAGCTGCTTTTTTATATTAGTAAAAAAAGGTGGTAGCAGATAAATCATATAATTAGCTTCTAGTATGCTAATCCATTCCCTGATAGTATTATGTGACACTACTAAATCATCACCGAGATTTTGATAATTAAGAATCTGTCCGACTTCGTAGAGTTTAGGATAGCTGCCTGTAAAAATCAGCTCATCATAAGATACTGCTTCTTTGTAATAATTATTGATTTCTTTGAGGCTGTATGGCAGTAAGCTAATAATCGCGGTTCTGCCTGCTAAAGATTGATTTATGGAGTCCAAAAGATTAAATTGCTGTGACCCTGTCAGGATAAACATTTCTTTTACTTTTTTCTCATCAACTATTGCTTGAATGTATGAAAGTAAAATTGGCACTCTTTGGATTTCATCTAAGATTGCACCATCGGGGTACTGATTTAAAAAGCTCTCTGCATCATCCTGAGCGAAGCTGCGAGCCTTAGGATGTTCTAAATTTTTATTTTACCCAATAAATTGTAAGTAGCACTTACAATCTATGCGGTTTTTGATTGTTCGGTAATTTTTATGCTTCACTTATGATTATGATTTTAGTTCTTTAAAATTCCTAGTTTTCAAATCAAACTCTTTAGCTGTTCTAAAAATCTCATCGTAAAAGGGTCTTGTAGATTTTTGTGAAAGTTTGTTTGGGTGAATTCCTATTACTTCTAGCTCTGCTGGGACATTCTCGAAGCCCACTAAGTGGTCTAAGAAAAATCCATTGGCTCCCTTGGGATTGTTTTCTGGTAAAGCTGGTGAAATAATTAAAAGATCTATGTCACTCCATTCATGTGCATGTCCTTTAGCGTAAGAACCGAAAAGTAGAGCTTGTTTAAAGTGATTTTCTTTTCTAGAGCGGATATGTACTTACTCAGGGTTGTTTTTAATTCTTCATTAGTAAATCTTTTAGCCATGTAAAAGTTATTTATGCAGCTTCTAATGCCTAATCTCTTATCAATTGTATAATAAATTTTATGATTTACTGTTCGCTGTCACATTGATATTAGGATGAGTATGAAAGAGAGTACCGCAAACTGGCTTAAAATAGCAAAAAAAGATCTTAAAGTGGCTAAGCTTTTAGTCTCAGAAGGTGAGCCTATGGCTTTTATATTTCATTTACACGCAGCATTGGAAAAGATACTGAAGGCTATTTACTGTGAGGAATCTGGAGAGCCGCCAAGAACTCATAAACTAAGAAGCTTGGCTATTGATGCGTGTAAGCTGAATTTAGAAAAACACCAACTAAAGTTGATTACACAAATAGATGAGTTCTTTATGGACTCACGATATCCAGAAGATGTTACCGACAGAAGATGTTACCGAGTTTTCACAGACCTATCCGAGAGAGGTCTGTGAAAAATTACTAGAAGAAGTGGAGGGTACCTTTAAATGGTTAAAAAGTTTACTGAGCTAGAAGTCAATTCTATCCTAAATGATTTCCTTAATAAGGTGCAGCAGCATATCTCCATAGACATCGTAGTCTTATTCGGTTCTTACGCTAAGGGAGAAGCTCATTTATATAGTGACATGGATTTAATGCTGGTCTCGAAAGATCTTCCTCGAAATAAAACTAAGGGCATGAATGCTTGTTATATATTTGACTTAATCGGTTATGAATCTGTACCTATTGATCTTGAACTTATAGCGATTCATCCATCGAAGTTGGAAAGCCCTATAACTAAAGATTTCTATGATGAAATTTTGGCTACTGGAAAGGTTTTGAGGTAGTATAGGAGCTTAGCACTAAAAGCCTCATAACCCCCTCAACTCATCTATTAATTTCCCTAATGTTGAGCGGTCTATCCATTCAATATTATGCTCTTCACCCATGCGCTTCAATTCAGCTTGGTGACAGTCTTTATAAGTCCCATTAGTGATAAACATCGCTCTGTCAATATTATAATCACGGCTATAGCTCTTTAAAACCTCGGGAAAACTCATTAATTTATTGCGATCTCCGTAATCTTTACCGCCGTGTACGTGTTTAACCTGTGCTGCGATTTGTTTGTCATTTTTATCACGGAAAATAAAATCGACTCCACGATCTTTAGGATTTTTTACTATATAGCCTTTCTTTTCAAAAATATTTCTGATAATCGCCTCAAAATCTTTTCCTTGCTGGCTTTTATTGTCAGATTTAATAGCGTCTATTTCATCTAAAGAAGGAATTTCATAATTTATCTCAGGGTCTAGCTTTTTAGTCATTTCTTTTAAAATATCTGTTTCTGGGATATTTTGTGTATAACTCAAATCGAAGAGATTCTTTCTAGCTGTACGCTTTATTTCTAGCCTATCGTGAAGATTTTTCTCAAAAGTATGCTCTGCTACGAAATAGTACACATAAACATTTTTCTTCTGTCCAGTTCTATAAGCTCTACAGGTGGCTTGATCTTCTACAGCAGGGTTCCACCA
>RFQS01000175.1 GCA_009924885.1 Pseudomonadota bacterium
TGCAAAAATTCCATCTCTCTTGATAAACTTCTCTCTGAAATCTAATTAACAATTTGCTTGAATTATTAAAAATTTAACTTCAGATCTGAATTCAGGGTTATATTAAGCTAATACACTTAAGCTATTATCTTAATAATCTGATTAGTAGAAGGGCATCTTGAATAATTCAATAACACTACAAAACTTCATTACTCGGCAAAATGATCAATATCATCAGAAGACCCGAAACCCGGAGTCCCTCAAAAATAGTGCTACCAAGGGTGCAGAAATACTACAACAAATAACAAAGTTATCAAGCCCAAACAACTTAACAACAATACAGGAGCCTGCTAACCATAGAAAAACCAACACTGAAATTCTAGATAAGCTTGCTAATCAATTAAAACCTACTTTCGACTACCTTGATTTATTAGCTCAAAATATAAGTCATTATATTAATGAGAAGAAAGTCAAGTCCGAATCAATTCAGGAGCTTCTTAAAGGAGTTGTGCCACTAGAAAGATTCTTTAAAAGAAAATTAATAGAAACCAGTGAAGAAATTAATCACCCCTTAATTGCTGGTTTATTAAGATTAACAGCTCATGATTTAAACTTATTTAGTAATTTTAGCAGAATTTCAACCATATTCTTAGACCCTAAAATTAAGAACAAACACCAAGCTTGTGAAAGTATTTGGAAAGGTACTTCAGAGTTAAAAGGCATCCAAGCAAGTCTCTTAGAACAAAAAAAACTGATTTCTTCTGTTTTTGAGAGAGTTGAAAAGATTAGCAAAAATAATATAGGGATTGGTCAAGAGATCTCTCATAAAGATTTTCTCAAAAATCTTGGTAAGCTCTTTGATCAAGTTCAAATAGATAACTGGCAATTAGCACCATCTATAACCACAAGGCTCACACTAAATAATCAAGCCATTACTCGATCAACAAATGAAACAAGAAATCCTTTTGATCAAACGTTTACTGAAGAAGTTTTTCCAATAAAGTTTGATCCCATATTATTAAACACTATTCTTAGAAACATTATTATTAATGCTATAGACAATAGTCCGACAGATTCTCAATTAAACCTTGAAATAAATATCGTTAAAAAAATAGATACAGACAAGAAACAATCTTACCTTCATATTAAATTAAGTAATCCCCTAGCAGATCCCGCAGGATTTACAAAAAAGAACATTCTAAAAGACTTAAAGACTGGTAAGAAAACCTCAACAAAAAAAGATCCCACTGAGACCAATGGAACCTTCCTTCAGACTCTAAATAATTTAATGCAGAAAAATGGTGGTTTATTAAAAATCAGCACTACCACAAAAGATCAAAATCTAGAGAACTCTGATTTTAAAATAAAAATTCCCCTAACAGCAGTTCCTGAGTTAAAAGACTTATATAAATCCTTTATGTTAGACGAGAATACTATTCAACTAGAGGGTATTACAAAAGACTATTCTCACAAACTAGTTAATATAAAAGATTTAATCATCAAAGCAAATCAGTCCACATCAACAATTAAAAAAAATCTCATGAATCAATTTTTAAATAAACACTCTAATGTAAGCCTAGGAAAAAAATCATCTCAAACACTCAAAACCTTAGAGTTTAACCTAGAATTAAAGTATCCTCTTGAAAAAAGCTCAGGAATCTAATATAATAATCAACCTGCTATGAAAACATACGAACTATTACTAATTCTTCCTGGAACTTTCGATGATAGCTCTGCTACTAGATTTATTAAGGACCTAGAGAATACTCTTGTTAAATTTAACGCAAAAATTAATGATCTTCAATTAAAAGGTAAACAGCAGTTAGCCTACTCGATTAAAGATAAAAAAAGTGCTTTTCAAGTAATAGCTAAAATCACGGCTGAGCCTAAAGACATTTCTGCTATTAAGGAAAGGTTGAAGCTTGTAGAAGATCTGCTACGTTTTGAAATCTTTAATCTTCCAGAAGTGGTAGCATCTTAATAATATGACTTTTGCAAGCATAACTTTATCTGGTACTTTAAAGAATAAAGCTGAACAAAGATTCACAGCTAATAATGTTTCTGTAGTGAGTTTCACTATGGAAATCGAAAGATATGACTCTAAAGCAAAAGAAGTTAAAAGATACCCAGTAAAAGCTAATCTCTGGGGAGATGCTCACGCAGAGTATTTAGAAAGATTAAACCCTGGCACAGAAGTCTTGTTAATCGGCAGACCTCAAATAGATCAGTTTAACGACAGAGACGGTAATGCACAGAAAGTCTTCACGATAGAAGTTAGTAAAATTAATTTACTAGGTGCTTCTTCTGCTGTTGATAATTCTGATTACGCAAGCACTGCTTCTCGCTCTAAATCATCATCTTTAACTAGTGATCTTAGCGAAGAAGATATGGAAATTCCATTCTAAAAGCTAGACTCATAGCTATTTTCTTTATTTCATTTATCTAAAAACCGTATAAAAATTCTTTCTTAGAATTAGAATAACTATCAGTGAAGTTCTTAAAGAAGCTTCTATCATCTGTTCTTACATTCTTAGCGGACTTAGTGCCTAGATGGAAACTATTTTTTTCATCTATATGCACCATATTAAGCTTAGAGGCTGTGCTGTTCAAATTATTTATCGAACTATGATGCAAAAAAGACATTCTTAAATTCATTTTCTCGTTACTTACTATGTTAATTTCCTGCTCTAATGAGCGATTAACTGATTCAAAAAAAATATTTACAAACAGCAAAACGCTACATAAGCCAAATAACAAAGCTAATAAAACTAAAAGTCGATATGAATTAACTTGAGCCATTACTTTAGTATAAACCTAGCTGCACGGAGTTTGGCTGAACGTGAACGAGAATTTTCCTTAAGCTCCTCATCAGTAGCTATTAAAGGTTTTTTAAAACTCAGCTCAAATTTATATTTATCATTAGCTTTCTTTAAAAACTGCTTTACTATCCTATCCTCAAGTGAGTGAAAAGAAAGTATAGCCACAGTAGCACCATCAGCTAATACTTCTGGTAAAGACTCTAATAGAGTCTCCAAGACCTCTAATTCTTTATTTACACAGATTCTGAGTGCCTGAAAGACTTTAGTCGCAGGGTGAGCCTTAGAGTGTTTATGATATTTTCGCCAATAAACTTCTTTAACTAAATCAGCGAGCTGCTTAGAAGTTTCTACTGGGCGCTGTTCTATGATCCTCTGAGCTATTTGCCTTGAAAGTCTCTCCTCCGCATAGTTATAAAATATATTTGCGATATCAGCTTCTTTAAAAGTATTTATAACATCATAAGCACTGACTGAAACGTCTCTATCCATCCGCATATCAAGTGGCGTATCATGTAAATAACTAAAACCCCTTTCTGGATCATCTAACTGCATAGAGCTTATACCTAAATCAACTAAAATACCCCCAGTAATTTTAATCTCATTCTCTTCACAGAAATCCTGTATCTGAGAAAAATTAGCGTGGATTAGATTCCATTTATTTTCGATTAAAGTATCATTCCTATCATTAGTAAAACCTTGTTTTAAAGCCTCGCTATTAATAGAAGCCTGAAGCTCTCTGTGGCTCTCTATAACATTAATATCTTGGTCAAAGGAATATAACTGACCTTGACCAGTAAGCTTCTCTAAAATAAGCTTAGAGTGGCCAGCAGCGCCTAAAGTGCAATCGAAATATATTTTATCCTTATCTACATCAAGGTATTCAAGCACCTCACTCGGCATTACTGGTGTGTGAGAAAATTCAGACATAATTTTTAATAGCAAAAGAAGCTGATTCTAGCATTTTTAAACCAAAAAGAATCTTTACTCTAAATACAATTAATGAGGGCGGAACTTTTAAAACCCTGACTATGCTTTACTGCTGAGAAGAATTTTTTTCCCTATTTGCTGAAGATTTATAGGCTCTGATAAAGTAATTATTGGTATATTTTTTGGCACAGCTGATCTTGGACCTTTATAAGTTCCAGACAACTCAGTTACTGCACCACTAGGATCAGTAGTAAATAAAACTCGTGCTTCTGCTGAGTTCCCTCCAGCTTTATTAGTTGCGGGTGAAACTTGCATTAAGTTATCTTCCTGCTTCACAGGATAAGTTGTGTAGTAGTCTTTTAATGAGATGTCGTGATCTTGCGAAAGACCGTCCTTTAATACAGGGACCTTAACTTTCACACCCTCTAATAACGATGGTTCAGCACCGAGGCTTAGAAGAACTAAATTAGCTAACACGCTCACTATCGCATTCTCCCTTGATTCTACTGAAGCCGTGGGCTTATTAGTGAGCTCTAACATCAGCAGATTATTAAATAAAGTTGCTGGAGCATTATACAAAAGATCACCTAGTGTTGAGGTCTTTAAGTCATTTTGAATCTTCTGCTCTATTTGACTAGGAGAAATGTTAATTTTCTTTTCAGAAGAACCAGCACTTATCTTGCTTAGCTCTTCTCCTACTCCTCGTGGTATTTGTGCGCCAGGAGTACCATTAGAATCAGGAGATGCAGGGGTTTTTCCTTCCAAAGAGCTAGCTTGCTTGCTTAGAAAAATTTGAGTATTATCGATAGGAGGTATTGACATTATATTAAGAAAGCTACCCTAGCAAAATATTTACTGGATAGCAA
>RFQS01000176.1 GCA_009924885.1 Pseudomonadota bacterium
AGACTACTTTCTCTCAACAGCTCTAGTTAAGCACAATACCCTTACAAAGGCCAGAGTTAAATCACTATCTTTATTTTTTCTTTAGGAATTTTTGCTGATTTTTTCGTAAGAAACAGCACCTTGATTATATTTATTATGTAGGTAGTTATTTTTAAAAGTATCTAAGGGAAGTCCTGAAAGTATATGCTTCGGATCACGATCAATTAAGTATTCTCTTAAATTTTTTATCGGGGAAGGCTTTGGAAAATCAAATTCTTGAATATTTAAGTCATTTCTAAAGCCAACAACGTAAATTCTTTCCCTAGAATGCGGGACACCATAATACATGCTGTTCAAGACCTTAGAAAATGTTTTATAGCCTGCACTAGAAAGTAACTCAATAATAAAGTTAAAAGTTCTTCCAGAGTCTATACTTAAAAGACCTTTCACATTCTCTAAGAGAAAGAATTTGGGTTTTGCTTGCTTTAAGATATTAGTAATCCCATATATTACTCTGCCACGAGGGTCAATTAATCCTTCTCTTTTTCCAACTACGGAAAATGACTGACAAGGGAAACCAGCCAAGAGTCCATCAAAAGCTGGAAGACGAGAAGCTTCTATCTCCATCAGATCACCGTAATTTTGGTAATCACCATGTAAGTATCTGTAAGTCCTCTCTGCTAAAGGATCTATTTCAGAGAAACCAATACACTCACCGCCAAGTAAGTTAAATGCATAATGTGCAGCACCAACTCCAGCACAGAGATCTATGAATTTGAATTTCTTTTCAGTCATCTAAGCTTTATTTTATCAATCAAATACAAGGAATTAATAAAAATCAGTTAATACCCTGAGTCCTAACTCACCAACTTAAAATACATCTTAGAAATAGTAGATAAGAGTCTATCAAAATCCATCTCAATTCGATGTGGGTTATTCAAATTCAACCACTCTTCAGCAGTGCTTTCTATCATTCCGGCAATGGCTACAGCTGCTATCTTAGAATCTACGTGTTTTTGTAAAGGACTTCTGTCTATAATCCTCTCGGTGCGTTCGATTAAGCGCAAGCGAATATTATAATATTTTTCTGCGAACTGTGGATCTAAGGAAGCAAGCTCTTTACTTAAGCGAATAATGTCATAATTACGCTTAAAACTTTCAAAAATCGCCGAAAGATCTTTTCTTAAAGCACGATAGGTACTTAAACCTTCTTTATATTCAGCGTCTATATCTACGCCACCCTGAAAGGCAGTGTAGAGGTCATCTTCGACCTGTTCTAGTAGTTTATAAAAAACGTCTTTTTTATCGGAGAAATATAAATAGAAAGTACCATGCCCTAAACCAGCGTGAGCAGCGATGTCTTTAACACTAACTTGATTAAAACCTTTTTCAATAAAAACACTTTTGGCAGAATCTAAAATATTCTTACAAGTTTTACGAGCTTTTTCAGTTTTTAATTCAGAATCCATAAATTCAGCATATGAAATAATGCTCTTTACTGCTGTATAATATCAAAAAGCGTGATTAAATTCAAAAATGTCAGTAAATTTTATGGACCTATTAAGGCATTAGATAATATTAACTTTGAAATTGAAGCGGGAGAAATGGTTTTCATCGTAGGTCCCAGTGGAGCTGGTAAATCTACTTTAATGAAATTACTTTATCGTGAAGAGCGAAACACCCATGGTCAGATTTTAATAAATAATATAGATGTTAGCTCACTATCTGAAGATAAAATCCCTTATCTAAGGCGTCGTATGGGTATCATTTTCCAAGATTTTAAATTATTACCAAATAAAAGTATTTTTGATAACATCGCTTATGGTTTAAGAGGTCTAGGCGTTTCTGAATTTGAGATTCAAAAAAGAGTGGCTGGAGCTTTAAACTTAGTCGGTTTATTAGAGAGAGCAGAAGCTTTCCCAGATGAGCTTTCAGGTGGTGAGCAGCAGCGTGTTGGTATTGCTAGAGCGATAGTACAAGGACCTCCACTCGTAATAGCCGATGAACCTACTGGGAATTTAGATCCTAAAACGTCTATAGAAATTTTTAATTTATTGAAGAGTGTCTCTCTGAGAGGGACTACCGTTATAGTTAGTACTCATAATCATAAAATAGTTAAAGAGTTTAAAGAAAGAGTTCTAGTCCTTGAAGATGGTAAACTTGTTAATGACACTCTTTTAAGTTCAGTGTCTAACCCTTATGCGTAGTATTAGAATTATTTGGCGCATCCTGAAAGAGACCTATCAGAGTATAAAATTCTCTGGAATGTCTAATTTCATGGTGATTAGTATCTTAACTGTAACTCTGGCTTTATTTGGTGGTGTACTTCAGTTCAATTCATCGATTAAGCAGATTTATCAAAATTTAGATAATCAGCTGGAATTCTCTATTTATCTTATTGAAGGAGCTGAGACTAAAGCTATAGCTCAAAAAATTAGCCAGATTGAGGCAGTAAAGAAAGTTGATATCATTCCTAAAGATATAGCTTGGAGAACTTTTAGGGACAAATTTGGCTTTAGTGAGGATTCTAGTAACCCGCTTCCAGACACACTTCACGTAAATGTAAAACGTGCTCAGGATCTTAATCCAGTCATAGAGCAGATTAAAAACTATTCAGGTATAGAGCAAATAAGCTATGCTCCTCAGTTATTCCAAGGTCTAAGAAGAGTTAGATCAATTTTATTTTCATTTGGTCTTTTTATCACTTTAATCCTTGCGATAAGTACTATAACTATCATTTCTAATACGATTCAGCTTATAGTCAAATCTCGTTCACTGGAAATTAAAATACTTCGTTTAGTCGGTGTCGATGACTGGTATATTAGAGGACCTTTTATTACTCACGGTATCTTTTATGGCTTGGTATCATCTTTAATAGCGATAATTCCATTGCTTATATTTCAAAACTTCGTCTGGAACTCATTTCAGACTTCATTTAAAACTATCATGCCGCTTACATTTAGTTTTGACTCTGGTAATGAACTTGGCTTGATCTTTGTGATTATGTTTTTAACAGGAATTATAGTCTGTGGCACTAGTAGCTATATGGTTACAAATAGATACATTAAAGTCTAAGGGGCGCGTAGCGGAACTCCAATTTCTGCGTTTTCGTTGTCCTCATGATCCTCATGATCCTCATGATCCTCATGTACCAGCAGTACACTGCGGTCATTCGTCCTCCTCAGCCTTGAACTTGTTCGTTCCGCTACGCGCCCTAGAGAAATTCCTTAAGATTGCGAGCAGCCCCCTAGGGACTGTTTAGTATAATCAATAAGATGAATCTTAATGCAGATAAAGCGAATATTTATAAATACAAAGCTTCTCTTATAATTCCTGTTTATAACGAGGAAGAGAATTTAGAATTACTGCAAGCAGAAATAGAAAAATCTTTAAACGGGAAAATTAGCTATGAAGTTGTCTATGTCGATGATGGCAGTAAAGATACCAGCTATGAGGTATTAGAAAAAATAGCCCATAATAAGGATTACGTAAAAGTTATTAAATTGAGACGTAATTATGGACAAACCGCTGCGATGCAAGCTGGTATAGAAAATTCTTCTGGTGAAATTTTAATTCCTTTAGATTCAGATTTACAGAATGATCCTAGTGATATTCCTCAACTAATTAATAAAATAGAAGAGGGCTATGATGTAGTCAGTGGCTGGAGAAAAAACAGGCAAGATACTTTTATTAATCGTAAACTGCCATCAGTAATAGCTAATAGCATTATTTCTTGGATCTCTGGAGTTAAATTACATGATTATGGCTGTAGTTTAAAAGCCTATAAAGCTGATGTATTACAGTACGTAAAGCTTTATGGTGAGCTGCATCGCTTTATTCCCGTCTGCGCGAGCTGGTATGGGGCTAAGGTTACAGAAATGCCAGTAAAGCACCATGCAAGACGCTTTGGGAAGTCTAAATATGGAATAAACCGTACTATTAAAGTTATTTTAGATTTAATCGTAATTAAATTTTTAACTAATTACGCGACCAGACCTATTTATGTCTTCGGTGGGATCTCAGTCGCAAGTATGTTACTTTTCGTAGCAAGTAGTATTTGGGCTTTAATTTTAAAATTCAGTGACGGTATAGATCTAGATTCTACCCCTCTGCCCGTTATAGCTGCTATGTTTTTCACGGTCTCTGTGCAGATCGCAATGATGGGCTTACTTGCTGATATGTTAATGCGCACCTATTATGAATCCCAAGATAAAAAGATATATACTGTAGAAAAGCGATTGAATTTCAATCAAGCACAGTATGCGAGTCTTTAAATTCAAAACTAAATTAATCTCAGCTTTATTAATACTAGCGATTAATCCACTTTCTGCTGTGGAGCGATCTCTAAAAGCACATATAGAATATAAATTAGAATACGATGAAGAAATCCCCTTGCGAGTAACTCAAATTCCAACTGATTTTGGCATGATTAATAAGGATATAGAGGGAAAGCTTATACCTTTAAACACTAATGCTGAAGTGGTTTTAGAAAATATTTATGATATTCGATTATCCGAGAACTCTGACTCTGACAATCAACAAGGAAGCATTAGTAAAATTTTATTACCCAAAGGAAGTAAGTTCTACGCAAAGGTTAAAAGTAGTGAACTT
>RFQS01000177.1 GCA_009924885.1 Pseudomonadota bacterium
TCTAATAAAGACATTTTTTTAAGAGAGTTAATATCTAATGCCTCAGATGCTTTAGATAAATTAAGATTCGCCGCTCTCAGCGATAAAGAACTAATCGGAGCTAATGAAGAACTAGCTATTAAGCTAGTCATAGACAGCGATAAAAAAAGACTGATTATCCGTGATAATGGTATCGGCATGAACGAGGAAGACCTCGCTTCTAATCTTGGAACTATCGCTAAGTCTGGGACTAAAGAATTTATTAATTCACTTAAAGAATCTGGCTCTAATCAGGACTTTAATGAATCTTTAATCGGTCAATTCGGAGTAGGCTTCTATTCAGCGTTTATAGTAGCTGACACTGTGACGGTCTTATCGAAAAAAGTGAAAGAAGAAACAGTAAATTTCTGGCAGTCTAAAGGTGACGGTTTTTATACGTTAAAAACTGCTACAGATGAAGATATCGCAGAATTTATTAATCCTTATTTCGATACCACCAAGCAAGGAACTGTTATAGTCTTAGACTTAAAAAATGATGATGAAGCGACAGCATTTTTAAAAGAGTATCAAGTTAGATCAGTAGTGAAAAAATACTCAGATTTCATCGAATATCCGATTAAACTTAAAACTAAGAATCCCGAAAAAGGAAGCATCGAATATCAGTTAAAATCCATTGAAGATAAAATTAAAGATGCAAAAGATGAAGCAGAGAAGTCTTCAGTAGAGCAAGAAAAAGCTGACTTAGAAGAGAAATTCAACAACGAACCTGAGTTTGTATTTGAAATACTGAATTCTCGCAAAGCTCTATGGGCTAAAAACAAGTCAGAGATTAGTGAAGAAGATTATAAAGAATTTTATCGTCATATTAGTCATGACTTTAATGATCCTTTAACCCATATTCACTTTAACGCTGAGGGTACTAATGAATTTACGGCTTTACTGTTTATTCCAGAAAAGGCTCCCTTCGATCTTTTCATGCAGGAAGATGTGAAAAGCTTACAGCTCTTTATTAATAAGGTATTCATTACCAGTGAAAGTGATTTATTGCTGCCTAAATATCTTAGATTCGTTAAAGGTGTCGTAGATTCTAGCGATCTACCTTTAAATGTTTCTCGTGAAATGCTGCAAGAGAACCAAAAAGTAGTAAATATCAAGAAGAACATTACGAAAAAAATACTTTCTACTTTAGAGAAACTTAAAAATGATGATAAAGAAAAATATTCTAATTTTTTCAAAGAACTAGGTAAAGTCCTGAAAGAAGGTGTACATCTAGATTACAGCAATAAAGAAAAATTACTTGACCTTATGATGTTTGAAAGTAGCACTGAGAGTGCTGGAGTACTCAGAACATTAGAAGAGTATTCTGATAAGTTAGATGCTAGAACAGACCTAGAAGAGGAAGTACGTAAACATATTTACGTTATCACTGGTGAAAACAGAAAAGAATTAGAAAATTCCCCTTACCTAGAAGCTTTTAAAGCGAAGGATATAGAGGTTCTATTTTTAACTGATCCTATTGATGAATGGGTAATTATGTCAGCTCCAGAATTTAAAGATAAATCCTTTAAAGCTATTAATAAAGGTAATATAGACCTAGGTGCTAAAGAGGAAGAGAAGGCTGAACAAGCTAAAAAGAAAGAAGAATTTAAAGATCTACTAAGTAAAGTACAGAATAACCTTTCAGAAAATATCAGCGAGGTTAGATTCACTGACAGATTAGTAAATACTCTTGCCTGCTTAGTAGTTAATGAACATGAAATGGGTGCTAATTTAGAAAAGATTTACCAGAGTGCTAATCAAAAAGTAGGAAAAAGTAAAAGAATCCTTGAGCTAAATCCTAATCACAGAGTTATAGAGAAATTAAATAACAGCTTCAAGAATAATCAAGACGATCAGCTCATTAAAGATTACAGTGAGCTTATCTACTTTCAAGCATTATTACTAGAAGGCTCTAAAATTGAAAACCTAAATCGCTATAACGAATTAGTCACTAATTTAATGTAATACTATATAAGACCTTCAGAGTTGAATAATTTTCAATTATTTTGATGTTTTTAACCAATCCATAATATAGCTTACCAATATAAACTTTGTGAGTGGGAAAACTCAGGGGGTAAGTAAAAAGTGGGAGTAAACAACATGATGGCAAATTCAACAAACAATCGGTCAAAACTTTTCGTCAACGACGCAGATGACGAAGATAATAAACCAGAGCAAGATATCCTAGCCTCTAGAGCTAATGCTGAGACAGATGCTAGTGAATTGAAAATAAAGCTTTTTAGAAAAATTAAAATTGAGCTAAATGCAGCCTAAAAGCTAAAGAATTTTAAACCTTAATTATCAATGAACTAACTAAAAAAATCCCTCGTTAAGCGAGGGATTTTTTTTATTAATGATAGTATTGAAAAAAAATGCTCACAGCAGGAGAATTAGAACAGCAGATAAAGCACATTAGCCAAGACCCTGGTGTATACCTATTCTTCGATAGATTTAATCGAATAATCTATATAGGTAAAGCGATTAAACTTAAAAATAGAATTCAGTCTTACTGGAATGAATCGAACTGGTCGAATAGATATAAATTAAAATTCCTCGTTCCTAAAATTACGAAAATAGAAACGATAGTGACTAAATCAGAGAAAGAAGCTCTGATACTAGAATCTAATTTAGTTTTTAAGCATCAGCCACAGTATAACGTCTTACTTAAAGACAATAAAACTTTTCCTTGGTTAGTAATTACCTATGATGAAGCCTATCCAAGGCTAATTCCAGTGAGAGATATAAAAAAATTCAAAAAAAGACGGGATTCTAAAAATAAATTTTTCGGTCCTTATACTAATTCTGGAGCGATGTATGAAAATTTAGAATTAGTAAATGAATTATTTCCTCTAAGAAAAAAACGCAGCCCTCCTTTTAAAAACCGTCCCTGCCTGAATTACGACTTAGGTAAGTGCCTAGGTCCCTGTCAGAAGCTAATCTCCGAAGAAGACTATGGGAACATGCTAGAGCAAGTCGAAATGCTACTTAAAGGTAATTACGATGATCTAAAATCTTTACTTACAGCAGAGATGCTAAAAGCTAGTGATGATCTAAATTTCGAGAAAGCTGCTAAATTAAGAGATCAAATCAAATCTCTGAAAACCTTTAATGAAGTACAGAATGTCATCTCTGTAAATTATGATTTAAGCCAGGATATATTCGCTATCGCCTATGACCCTGATGAGCAGTGTGATTTCGCCTGCTTACAGGTATTTAAAATTAGAGAGGGGAAATTAATTAATCGTGAAAATCATGAAATAGATTTCGGTGATGAAAATGACTCTAAAGAGATTTTCGAATCTGCTTTTATGCAGTATTACACTCAAGTCGCTGACAGTGATTTACCTAAAGAAATACTTTTAAGTGAGGAGTTAAACAGCCCGAAAGAAGAAGATGAAGTCTCGCAAGCGTGCCAAAATGGAGCCTCGCCGTCAAACACCTTAGAAGAGTGGCTTAGTGAGAGGAAAGGTTCTAAAGTAACTATAAATACTCCTAAGCGTGGTGATAAGTATGCTCAAGTCGAGCTTGCTAAGCGTAATGCAAAATTAATGCTCAGGAAAATGAAAATAGATATGCTTGAAGACAGCTCTAAAGACATTAACGTCGCCTTAGATAATCTTCAGAAAGCTTTAGATCTAAAATCCACTCCAAGTCGTATAGAGTGTTTTGATATATCTCATATACAGGGAACTAATGTCGTAGCTAGTATGGTCTGCTTTATTGATGGACTTCCCGCTAAGGATCAATATCGTAGATTTAAAATTAGTATAGATCAGAATAATGATTTCGCTTCCATGCAGGAGGTCGTAAAAAGACGCTATAAACCTTTATCTAAAGCTCTAAAAGTAGAGTATGAAAATCAGGCAGAGCATGATACTAACGAAAGCGAAGCAGAAGCTAATACTGGACTAGATTCAAGCCCAAATCTAATTATTATAGACGGCGGCAAGGGACAATTAAGCGCAGCCCGTGAAATTATGAAGGAGTTAAATCTTTCACATATTCAAATAGTCGGTCTTGCTAAAAGAGAAGAAGAAATATTTTTTCCAGAAAATAAAACACCGATGGTGCTTGATAGAAAATCACCAGAACTCTTTTTAATACAGAAAATCAGGAATGAAGCGCACCGCTTCGCGATAGAATATCACCGCAAACTGCGTGCAAGAAAGGCTAAAGAAAGTCTTTTAGATTCAGTTTCAGGATTAGGTCCTAAAAAGAAAAAGATTTTATTAGAGAAATTCGGGACGGTGAATAGAATACTTACAGCACCATTAAATGAGATAGAGGCTCTGCCTGGGTTTAATAAGCTTCTAGCTGAAAGGGTTAGGGAGAGGCTTATTCCAAAGAGTGTTTAAGAAGCCTAAGGAGTAAGATCATCAACTTCAAAAATAGCCCCTAAAGTTCTAGCTTGGTTATCAGATTTGTCTAATGTTTCTAAAAGCTGCTTCTTAAAATCTGATTACCCATTAAGCCGCCCCTAATTTAATTCTATTTAAAGTAAGAGGCTTGAAGTAATTAACGGAGACATAGAGGAAGCGATCTAAAATTGCTC
>RFQS01000178.1 GCA_009924885.1 Pseudomonadota bacterium
CAGACTTACATCTGTATGGATTTTTGAAATATTTTAGAATGAGACAGCCCTGTATTAAGTCATCGCCAGCTCAAGAGTCTTATCACCTTCTATATAATCTAAATCTTTAGAAAAAGATTCTTCCAAAAAGAATAATGAAACTAAAGCTAAAGTAAAACAAACTAGCCCCACAATAAACGCTGAATAAATATTCCCCATACTCGTTTCTAAAGCCTTAAAAGAAAGCGTTATGGGTACTACCGCACCACGCACAAAATTAGGCACTGTAGTAGTAACAGTCGCTCGAATATTAGTACCAAAGGACTCTGATGCCATAGTCACAAAAAGAGCCCAATAGCCCGTCACTAAGCCAACTATAAAACAGAGTAGATAAAAAGTTTCAGTACTTAAATTTTTTGTAAAAAGAAAAATAGATGTAATTAAAATAGTCGCCGCCAGATATAGGTAAACTACTTTTTTACGGCTTTTAAAAAGCTGACTTAATAAACCACTAAAAAGATCTCCCACTGAGAGTCCTATATAAGCATACATAATAGCAAAGCCGACTTTAACTGGTTCACCAACAACAGCATTAGTAACGGAGAAGCTCTCAGAAAATTTAATTAACACACCGATGCAGTACCAGACTGGAAGCCCGATAAAAATACATGCCATATATTTTTTAAGCCTCTGTTTAGAATTAAAGAGCATTAAAAAATTACCCTTTTCTACATTAGACTTTTTCACTTCATCAAACATTTCACTTTCAAAAGTTCCCATGCGTAGAGCAAGCAAAAGCAATCCTAGAACACCACCTATAATATACATAATCTGCCAGTTCGCTAAACCTAAAAAAGCAAAATGCATTTTACTAATTAATGCAGCAGCTACCGCCCCAAAAGCGCCCATAGTAACGATAATCATAGTGCCATAGCCCCGCTTCTCTTTAGTCATAACCTCACTCACCAGAGTTACAGCAGCACCCAGCTCCCCAGCCAGCCCTAAACCAGCCACAAACCTAATCAAGCTGTACTGAGTCATGTCTATAACAAAAGCATTAGCTAAATTCGCTAAAGAATATATAAGAATAGAACCAAATAAAATATTTTTTCTACCCTTTAAATCACCTAAGATACCCCAAAGCACGCCACCAACCAGCATTCCTCCCATTTGCCACAGGAACAATAGATAATCGTACTTCGCAATTAAGGCTTCATCAGTGATTCCTATACCAGCAATGCTCTCTCTGCTTACTATATTAAAGAGCTGCAAGTCATAGACATCCACAAAATAGCCTAAGGAAGCCACTAAGATAGTTAGAGAAATAGTTTTTGTTTTTGATTCCAGCATGTCAAAACCTTTTGTAAGATTATATATCAGAGATTTAAACTATAAGCTAGAATACAGTACCTTACCCGTTCTCTTAATTTCACGAATAAAATCTGGATCTATGAATAATTCTTCATTGTAATAAATCTTTGAAGGAAAGGCGAAAAGCTGTAAATAAGGCTCTCTCAAGTCCGTTTTTTCTTTTAATTCATTAGAAGTTTTCAGCATATCTTCCATTAATTCTATATCATCAGGATATCTAGTAAGCATAAATAAGCCATTCAAAGGAACCATCGAAAATTTAGAAGCTTCCATAAAAACAAAACTACAAAACACCATGAGTCTCTATAATTATTTAAAAGAGCTTGAAGGGAAATAAAAAATAAATTTCACTATGACTCCTGAAACAAGAGAAAAACTAATTAATAGTCTTAAAGACATTCATGGTTACAGTGAAATAGCTATACCAGAGTGGCTTTTATATACTCTTGCCGGTATTTTTAGCGTAGCTATAATTTATTTTTTATATAAATTTTTCTCCAAAAAGAAAAAAAATACACCCGAAAAGCCTTTCTATGAAAGCCTTATAGAGAAATTACAGAAACTCGAATTAGAAAGTGATAATAAAAAATTCTATTTAAATTATTCAGAGTTAATCCGCGTATATTTCGATAAGCGCATGAATACTGCTCTAATAGATAAAACGACTGAAGAAATTAAAACTTCTCTCTATAAAATCAAAGAATTAAGCAGTCCCGACGCTAGATTTCTTATCGATTCACTAAGCCGTGCTGATTTAGCTAAATTCGCTAAGAAAGAATTTAGCGCGGAACAGAAGCTAAATGACCTAAATAAAGCTATAAATATCATTCAGGAACAGGAAACTAAATTTCAAACCCTGCTTAAAAACCCCGCTACAGATTCTAATCTAGAATTATATAAGGCAGAAGCCAGTGGAGAAAAGGAATTAAATAAATGAGTTTCGCAAGTCCACTCTTCTTTCTGTTACTGCTTTTAGTGCCTCTGCTTATTTTCTTGCACTTTAAAAAAGCTAAAGTTTCTGGTTTACAGTTGAGCTTAGCTAATGGAAACCGTTTCAAAACAAGCATTCTAGATACTTTAACCTTTCATCTTCCTTTTATATTAAGGATTTTAGCCATAGTTTTAATCATTATCACCTTGGCTAGACCACAGTTTGGGCAGTCGATGATTTCTGAAAAAAACCTTGGGCTAGACATTATCCTATTAATCGATACCTCTCAAAGCATGTCAGCACTTGATTTTAAAATAGAAGAGGATACCGTAGATAGACTCACAGTGCTTAAAAAAATAGTCAGTGAATTTATTATTTCTAGAACTAATGACAGATTAGGTTTAATCGTTTTCGGGGATGAAGCCTATACACAGTGTCCTATTACTAGAGATCACGGTGCTGTATTAGATTTAGTAAGACAGTTATACATAGGAGCCGCTGGTAATGCAACTGCTATAGGTTCAGCTATCGCCCTTGGGGTCAAAAGATTAAAAGACTTAGATGCTAAGTCTAAAGTCCTAATCCTGATGACAGACGGGCAGAATACTGCTGGCAGTATCTCACCCCTGATGGCTACCGAACTTGCTAAGAAATACCATATTAAGGTTTACACTATAGGCATAGGACAAGAAGGCGAAGTGCCCTTCCTGATTAAAACTCCTTACGGTGATAAATTAATTAAACAGAATGTAACTATAGACGAAGCTACACTTACTGAAATCGCAGAAAGCACTGCTGCTAAGTATTTTAGAGCAAAAAGTACAGAAGAATTAACTGCTATCTATGATGAAATAAATAAGCTAGAAAAAACAGAACGTGAGGTAAAGCAATATCATAATTATCAAGATAAATATGAGTACTTCTTGTGGGCAGCTTTTCTAATATTTATACTAGAACTAGGTTTAGCAAATACAGTGTTAAAAAGGTTTTAAGTAGAAATGAATATCAAACATCCCGAACTTTTAACATTATTATTTCTACTTCCCTTACTAATAGGTTTTCTAATATGGTCATTTAAAAAATCTAAAAAAAACTTATTAGAATTCTGTGTAGAGAAACGAATCCCAGAGCTTATTCCCTCTTTTAAACCTAAATTTATCTTCTTTAAATCAGTTCTACTTTGTTTAACTCTATTATTTTTGCTCATTAGTCTCATATCTCCTCGGTGGAATTTCGATATACAGACCATAGAGAAGCAGGGTTCTAATATATTTATCGCCATAGATGTCTCTAAAAGCATGCTAGCAAGTGACATTAGCCCAAATCGCTTATTTAGAGCCAAGCTGGAAATAGCAAAACTCATAGATAAACTTGATGGAGACAGAGTCGGAATTATAGTCTTCGCTGGTACTAGTTTTCTACAGTCACCACTAACACATGATTACGGCATGGTTAAAGAATGGGTGCAGCAAATAGATGTAGATAGTATCACTGCTGAAGGCACTTCAATTAAATCAGCGATAGAGACTGCTATTCGTGGCTTTAGTTTTTTAGAGAGTAATGAAAAATATCTGGTTATCGTCAGTGACGGTGAGGAACAGGATCAGCAAACTAATGAACTCGCTGCTGAAGCAAAAAAACAAGGCATTAAAATTATTTCTATCGGTATCGGCTCTGCCGAAGGAGCTCCCATTAATTATAACGATGAGCTGATAAAAGATAAAAATGGGAAACTAGTTATCTCTAAGCTCAATGAAAGCCTTCTGAAAGATATAGCTAAAATTACTGAGGGAAAATACGTTTCCTCACGCTCTGGAAACTTAAATCTAGAGAATATCTACGATAACTTTATTAAAAAAGGACAGAATCGTAAAAATTTAAAATCAAGTAAAATACAGCGCTGGCAAGAAACTTACCAGATATTTCTTAGCTTCGCTCTTCTATTCTTAATCCTAGAAAGTCTTTCCGCTTTAATTTTTAACCTTATAAATAAACCTGACGTTAACAAGAAAAATCATAAATCAATAAAAAGTAAGTCTCTGACTTCAAAGAAAGAAAAGCCTGAGCAGAAAACCAATATTTTACCTACGATAATAATATTTATAATCCTCAGCAGCCTCTCTTCAAGACCAGCAGAGGCTTTTATTAATCCAAATATAATTCACGGTGATTTCAATTTAAAAAACTCTAATTTTACTACTGCTAAAGAACTTTATATAAAAGCTCTCAGCGATAATCCCCAGAATGCTC
>RFQS01000179.1 GCA_009924885.1 Pseudomonadota bacterium
CAGGGGTCTACAACGAAAGCGAACACCCAAGAGATGCTGATAAACAGAGCTATCTAAAGCTGATATTAGAAACCTATATACAGAAAGATATTAAAGCATTAATCAAAGAAGAAAATATTAGCGCCTTTAATCACCTGATCTATATACTTGCAGAGAAGCAGGGACAGCTAATATCTAAAGCTAATCTAGCTCGTGAAATTAGGCTCAGTGAAAGCACTATAGAACATCACTTGGAAATATTAGAGCAGACTTTCGTACTGTATAAAGTAAATTCTTTTTCAGGGAACCTCAGTAATGAACTGAAAAAATCTAAAAAATATTACTTTTATGATGTGGGCGTACGCAATGCAATTTTAAGTGATTTTAAAGTCAGCGATAAAAACAAGCTCAAAGGCTCTGCTTGGGAGAGTTATACATATAATCACCTCTTAAGCTTAGCTAATGAAGCAAATACAGAAATATTATTCTGGAGAACCTCTGACCAAGTAGAATTAGATTTCATCTGGCTTCAAAATAAGATACCAGTTCCCATTGAAGTAAAATCCAAATTAAAGAATCCAGAAATTTTCCCAGGCTTTAAAACATTCTTTAAAGCTTATGGTGAAGCAGCTTTCGGGATAGTCTTTAATGAATCATTAAATGAGATTATTTCTTGGAATGGTAGGGAGATTCATTTTATTAGTTTTGACAGGATACTTGAGGTGGAGGAGCTTTTTAGTGATTTATAAAAATGATGTTTTTATGAAACAGCCCTGCCTTCTAGAGAAGTATAATAGTACTAGCTATGCATTCAGAGCGTAAAAAATTACCTATAGGTATTCAGTCTTTCGAGCAGTTAATTCGGGAAGGTGCTGTGTATGTAGATAAAACTAAAAATATCTATGAGATCTTAAAACCTGGCTTCGGAGCTTATTTTCTTAGTCGCCCACGCCGTTTCGGGAAGTCACTTTTAGTTTCCACATTGGAAGCTATTTTTAAGAACAAAAGACATTTATTTAAAGGCTTATGGCTAGATAGTTCCGACTATGTTTGGGAAGAATTTCCTGTAATTAAAATCGATATGTCAAGTGTTTCTAAGAAAACAAATGTCACACTGAATCAAGCTCTCAAAGAGGCAGTGAATGATAATGCTCTTCGCGAAGGGATTACCTTGGAGGATAAGGAACCTGAGAGGATGTTCCAATTGCTTATCCATGCCTTGGTAAAGAAATATAATCAACAAGTCGTAATTTTAATAGATGAATACGATGATCCGATACTTAAGCATATTAATGATCCAGAGATGGCTGGAAAAAACAGGGAAGTGCTTCAGGATTTTTATAAGATAATGAAGTCAGAGAGCGGGAGCTTAAGGTTCGTATTTTTAACAGGAGTGAGTAAATTCGCTAAAACTTCGATATTTTCAGGGCTTAATAACTTACTGAATATCAGCATGAGCGATAAATATGCTACCCTACTGGGTTACACACAAGAGGAGCTAGAGAGCTATTTCCCTGAATATATTTCTGAACTTGCTGAAAGCCATTCTCTGAGTATAGATGAGATACTAAATAAAATTAAGTTTTGGTATAACGGCTATAGATTTTCTAAAGCTGAGAATAAAGTTTATAATCCTTTTTCTTCTTTACTGTTGTTTGAGACTAAGGAATTTGTTAATCATTGGTTTGTGACAGGGACGCCGACTTTTTTAATTGAATTAATTAAACGTTCTAGTGTCGATTTGCAGAGCTTTGAAGATTTGATTGAAATCCCTGAATATAATTTAAATGTTTATGATGTAGAATCCTTACCACTGATACCCATTATGTTTGATGCGGGTTATTTAACTTTAGTGAAGCAGTCGTTAATGGGAAATGACATTATTTATGGTTTGAGTTATCCAAATTATGAAGTTAAAAACTCTCTTGTAAGTGGCTTGTTAAATGAGTTTAGCGAAAAGGATAGTGGAAGTATCTCCTCAGAGCTGCTTCAAATCTCACGAAGCATTATCAATAATGATCTTGAAAAATTCTTCTCTCTCTTAAAATCCTATTTTGCATCTATTCCGTATGATCTGATTCCTAAAAAGGAGCTTAACGAAAAGTACTTCCAGCTTATCTTTTATCTATTAATGCGCGTAACTAGTTTTAGGGTAAATACGGAAGATAGAACAAATCTAGGGCGTATAGATCTTATGCTAGAGACGGATACCTCGATTTATCTTTTTGAGCTCAAGGTCAATTCCTCTGCTGCTGCGGCTTTAAAACAGATTAAAGAGAAGAAGTATTATGAAAAATATTTACATATACCAGCAGTAAAGCCCGACTCCAGTTCAGAAGCGGCTCAAGATAAAGCAGTGTATATTATTGGGCTGAATCTATCTTTGGAAGAGAGGAATATTAGTGAATATTTAGTGGAGAATATTAAACACTAACTCAAAAACCTCTGCCCAAGGATAAACCCAAATATCATCATCTAGTTTATAACGCTTCTCTGCAAGCGACGCACAGATCAGAGATGCTTTAGGAACTAGTGTTTTAAAGGATCTAAGACCTTTAAGTTCAGAGTTCTTCAGTGTATCAGAAGCTTTAATCTCCACCGCGAAAACCTTTCCAGTAGGTGCTTCTATTATTAAATCCACTTCTGCGTTATTTTCAGTTCTATAATAAGAAAATTTATAATCGGGATTTAAATAATTAGCAGCGTAAATAAATTCTTTAATTATAAAATGTTCAAAAACTTTCCCAAACTCCTTAGTCTTAGGAGTCAATTCCAGAGAAAGCTTCTGCTGAAGAGCTCTAGTAACAGCAGTATCAAAAAAATAAAATTTAGGATGCTTAGATAATTTTCTTCTTAAGCGTGAAGAATAAGGTTTTTGGAAGTCATACTTTAATTCCACCACGATTTTTTAAAGTTCCACTTAGGTTTATCGTGGCTAGTAAGCCCTCTCCACTAAATATTCACTAATATTCCTCTCTTCTAAAGATAGATTCAACCCGATAAGATACACTGCTTTATCTTGAGCCTTTTCCACACTGGAGTCTGGCTTTACTGCTGGTATATGCAAATACTTTTCATAATATTTCTTCTCTTTAATCTGCTCTAAAGCCCTAGCAGCACAGGAATCAACCTTAAGCTCAAAAATATATACATCTGTATCACTCTCTAGAACTAAATCTATACGTCCTAGATTTGTTCTATCTTCTGTATTTACCCTAAAACTACTTACTCGCATTAATAGATAAAATATAAGCTGGAAGTACTTTTCGTTAAGATCCTTTTTAGGAATTAGATCGTATGGGATAGATGCAAAATACGATTTTAGTAGGGAAAAGAATTTTTCTAAATCATTTGCTAAAATAGCGTCCTGCACTGAAAATACTAAACTAGAGGCAAATTCTGGCTTTCTAATATCCGTATAACTTTTCAAAAGATTCTCTAGAAGCGAATTTTTAACTTCAAAATTAGGATAACCTAGCGAATAGGCTGTCATTAGATTTCTAACAGAAAAATCTTTAATAGTAAGATAGCCAGCATCATAGAGGATCGGCATTAGAGGTAGATTTTCAATATCATAGCCCTCAAAGCTAGTCTGCATAAGCTTAATATAATCTTCAAAATCTTGAACATCATAATTATATTTTTTTATTAATTCAATAAGATAAGTTGGGGTTCCTGTTTCAAACCAGTAATTCATAAATTCTTTTTTTTCAAATAAGAGTAAACAGGAAAAAGGATTATAAACCTTATTCTCAGCTTTAGAAAATCTATAGCCGTTATACCAAAATTTAATTTTACTTAGTGCTTCATTCGCACTCAGAGAATGGCTTTCAGCAAGCTCAGAAATGTATTCAGGGAAATAGCTCTCTAATTCCTCCTGAGTGTAACCTAATAGGGCAGCGTATTTATCACTCATGCTGATATTCAGTAAATTATTTAATCCAGAGAATATTGAGGTTTTAGCAAATTTACTCACCCCAGTTAAAAATACAAATCTTAAATTTTCACTCTCTGACTTCATTATCTTGTAAAAATCCTGAAGCACTTCTCTATTTTTTCTAGCCATCTCTGGATCATTAATATGTCTAATTATTGGATCATCGTATTCATCTATTAAAATTACTACTTGCTGATTATATTTCTTTACTAAGGCGCTGATAAGTTCTTGAAAAAGAAGAGATGGTGCTTTATTTTCATCTAAGTTAATCTCCTCTTTGCTAGCATTAGCGAGAACTGCGGATTTTAAACCCGAATACAGTCTTTCAGATGTACTTTTCTCTACAGCAGACATATCGATTTTAATTACAGGAAACTCTTCCCAAATGTACTCAGAACTATCTAGCCATAAGCCTTTAAACAAATGTCTTTTATTCTTAAAAATAGCTTCTAAGGTAGAAACTAATAATGACTTTCCGAAACGGCGTGGGCGACTAAGGAAATAAGCTCCGAAGCCAGGTTTTAAGATCTCATAGATATTTTTAGTTTTATCTACATACACAGCACCTTCCCGAATTAACTGCTC
>RFQS01000180.1 GCA_009924885.1 Pseudomonadota bacterium
AATTGGTTAAAAGAAAGATGTAAAATAAATGAGCTTAATATCTATGATATAGATCATGTGAGTATAGAAAAAGATTTAAAACTAGGGGACTCAAGGTATCAAGTATCTTCGATTAGTGATAACGCAACAGGGCTTAGTTCAGAGACTTTAGAGAAAATTAAATCTTCTGGTGGGGCGGATCTTGTTACTTTTAGTCTTTCAGTTCGTGGTAAAGACTGGGAATATGCGATTATACAAGCAAGTGACATACTGAAATCTAAAGGCAAAATTTTAATAGTTGATCAAGATCAAGTCTGGAGTAATGAAAGGAAGCAGCAATTAAAAAATATCGCTGAAGGTCTTGGCATGACAATACAAGCAAAGCATCAAGGAACAGTCCTTATGTTCACTTTGGCTAAATGACATTTTAACTACTCTGCAAACAAAACCTAACAAGAAGCTCGCTAGAGTCTTCTATGTGAGAGGCTTTAGCTAATCTAATTTTATTATAAGCCTCTATCTCACTGAAACCTAGATTTACTAATATGCCCGTAACTTCATCTGCACACTGATAAGCACCTTCCTCTGCTTGAGCATGAACTTGATGATGAACATTAAATTTATGTAGCTTAGTATTTAATTCAAGAACTATTCGCTGAGCCGTTTTTAAGCCTATACCCTGAGCTGCACTTAATAGCTTCGGCTTATCATTAAGAACAGCAGAGATAATATCCTGAATATTAAGCGCATCTAAAATATTCATAGCAGACTTCGGACCCACTCCAGAAACGGATTGTAAATGCTCATACATCTCTTTATTCGCTTTATCCGCAAAGCCAAATAGCTTAATCTCTTCTTCTTTAATAATGGCTTTTAAAAAAACTTTGACATTAGAATTTACCTCTAGATGATTCATAGTCCGTAAGTTAGTCTGAATTAAATAAGCGATGCCACCCTGTTCGATAACTAAGGTTTTATGAATTAAATCTTTTTCTACGAGAATGCCTTTAAGGTACTGATACATATGTAAGGATTATAACAGCTTAGCCTTAGTTAATCTCTCTCCCATGAAGAAATCAATAAAAAGCTTTTTATATCTAGCAGATAAATCATTGCCACACATTATCGTGCAGGAACGCAGTAAGCGAACGTATTTGCGAAAAATATTAAACTCTTCCTCCGTAAAATCTTTTTCTTGAATACCTACAGGCTCACCATTAAAAGCTCTAAGATATCTGTCACTGTGAGCTATATCTGTAAAACAAGATTTTAAATTAGAAGCTAATGCCTTAGAATTTTTCGCCATTTCCTCTAGAATCGGCTCTAATTCTGCCATGATTTTATCATCATAGTCTTTAAGTTTTGAATTAAGAGTCTCTATATCCACTATTAGTTTAATTCCTGCTGAGACCACTTCAGGACTTCATTTTCTATATTTTCGTCGTTCTCTTTTTCATTAAAATCACGAAATTCTTTGAAAGTCTCTCTAAGGCTTAAACTCCTTATGTCATCTTCGAGGATTTTCAGTTCTACATCAAAAGTCTTTATATAAGCATGTTTCAGATAAAGGTAATCTAATATTTCCTGATCTAGTTTCTCCGACCACTCTATCATCCATATTTGTGGTGAATCTGAATCCATGAGCTCTAGAACTGAATCTAAGTCAATATTTTTCTGATATAAATCTAAATGATAAAGCTGAATATTCTTAAAAGAATATTCATGCATTCCCATAAATGTAGGGCTAGAACTTTCACTATTTACGCCTAATGCTTTTATAAGCATAGAGATAGTAGTCGTCTTTCCAGTAGCTAGACCACCCTTAAATAAGAGAAATATATCTTGGGCGTGTAGCGAAACTCCAATTTCTGCGTTTTCGTCGTCCTCATGATCCTCATGCACACCTAGTGCACTGCGGTCATTCGTCCTCCTCAGCCTTGAACTTGTTCGTTTGGCTACACGCCCATCTAAGTGTAGCGAAACTCCAACTTCTGCGTTTTTGTCATCCTCTAGAGATGATTTTAAAAACTCTGCAAAGTTTTTCGAAAATCTTTCTAGGGCTGCTAAATCTTTTATTATCAAAGTTTACTGTAAACTAGAACCTAGTGGCTGAGGGACTTCTAAGCCTTCTCCACCAATGGTAGTAGCTTTAACTCCATCTATATAAAGATAAACTGGTCTGCCCTTAGCTAAATTAAGAGCCGTTTCCCTAAGCTGTCTAAATCTCACCTGCATAGTTTCAGAGCCACCACCCTTCATAAACTGACTACTAATGTCAATCTCTACTTGATTAGGGGTTTCTTTAATCTTGATTAACCTCACTCCTTCTGGGATTTCAGTGTTTAATTTTAATCTTTCTCTCTCATCTAAAGTAGGTCCTAAGAATAATTCCTTAAGCGCAGTTTCATAAGCTCCAGATTTTTTATCAATCGCTCTAAGTACTGGAATCAGTACTACACCCAAATCATCACTAGCTTTAGTGTAATAAATAGTTACTTGAGCATTAGAGCCAAGTAGATCTCCCTTATTAGATCCTGAACAGGAAACTAAAGTCAGGGAAGCCAGTATAGCTACTAAAATAGTTTTTAAAGGTCTCACTAAGAACATTTTAACAATTCTTTGGCTATAATAATAGCTAATGTTAAAGTCCAGACTTCAATTAGTTCTAGTATTGTGCGCATTATCTTGCTCTATTTGCCTTACGGTTAGTGCTGAAGAAAAGAGCATTTTAATAGGCGTTGTCGATAGTAAAGAAATTTTAGAAAAATATTCTAGAGCGAAAGCCGTTCTAGCAGAGATAGCTAAAGAAGAAGCCGCTTTAAATAAAAAGTTTCAAGAAAAAAGAGCTCAATTAGAAGCTGCCCGCAAAGCTAATAAAACGGAGACTGAGATTCAGCTTTTAACCGAACAGATCAGAACTGAATTAGAGCCAAGTGCTAAAAAATTAGAATCTGATTCTGCTGCTAAGAGTAAAGAAGTAGAGACTAATGTAAAAACTGCTATCGAGAAGATTAGAAAAAAAAATAAAATAGAATTAGTACTTTTAAAAGAAGTTGTTTTAAGCGGTGGAACTGATATAACAGCTGAAGTTCTTAAAGAGTTAGAGACACAGAAGCCATGATTTTTAATCGTAATTTTTTCAGCCTTTGCTCGTTTTTTATTTTATTTTTTTCACATTCTGAAGTTTCTGCTGCGGAATCTTCGAAAACATTGCTTAAGTTTGCAGTAGTGGATATGGAAAGAATATTTTCTGAATATTCCTATATAAATCAAGCGTCTGAGGATATCGAAATTAAAGAAATAGCTCTAAAAAAGCTTCTAATTATCGCTAATCAAGAGTTAGATAAACTAACAGCTGAATTAGATTCAAAGGATAATAAAGCAGAATTAGACTTTAACAAGAAGAAACAAGAAATTCAAGCATCTGTAGACAAAGGATTTCTGGAACTTGAAGAAAAAAAGAAAAATTATAATCTAACGATGAATACTAGAATGACAATGACTCTAGATAAATTCGCTAAATCTGAAAAATATGATTTAATTTTAAATAAAGCTTACACGCTTGAAGAAGATGCTGATATTACAGACTCTTTTTTAAAGCAGCTTGAAGCTTTGAAGTAAGATTCTATGCCTATTAAGATTACTCATATAGCAGAAAAATGTAATGGTGAACTAGTTGGTGACTTAGACACAGTTGTTAGCGCCTTAGCGAAACACCCGATAATTGCTATTCCATCTGAACTTGCTTTAATATTTTCTGATGTGCCTAGCCAAGCTTTGAAAATGATGAAAGAGAGCAAAGCTAATAATCTTCTAATTTCAGAATCTCTCGTCTTAGACGAATCTTGTAAAAAATATATAGAAGAAAATGAAGATAAAAATTTTATCCTTACAGCAAGACCAAGATTTAGCCTCCAGCAAATTATTAAGCTTTTTGATACTAGATCTTCTAAAAATAAATCTGAGATAAGTGACTTATCTCAGATCGCAAAATCAGCTCAATTAGCTAAAGGGGTTAGTGTTGGTGCTTTTTCTTCAATTGGGGAGAAGGTTTCTATTGGTAAAAATACTTTAATCTATGACAGGGTCAGCATCGCTAATAATGTTTCCATTGGTGAAGACTGCATAATTTATCCTGGTGTAGTTATTTATGAAAATACCAAAATTGCTAATCGTGTAACCATTCATGCTAACAGTGTTTTAGGTTCTGATGGCTATAGCTTTGTTACAGCAGAGCCGAGTAACGTCGAAAAACTTCAAAGTAGAGATTTTAATTTCAACATGGGCAGGCAAATTCAAGAAAAGATTGAATCTATTGGCGGTCTTGTCATTGACAATGATGTAGAAATAGGTGCTTGTACTACGATTGATAGAGGCACTATTGGAGAGACTTTTATTGGCGAGGGTACTAAGATAGATAATCAGTGCCAAATCGCCCACAATGTATATATCGGAAAAGACTGCCTGATAGTATCTCAAGTAGGCATAGCAG
>RFQS01000019.1 GCA_009924885.1 Pseudomonadota bacterium
AAGATAAAAATAAAGACCTTGATTTATGGCTAACTAAAAGAAGATCGCCTTTCGAAGGACTTTTTCATTATGCAGATCAATCTGTTAGATATTTTAGAGGACTAACTAAAGTTACTTTCCACCAAACACTTGACGCTATATCCCAAAATCTTAAAACCCTTGTAAATATCTATGACCATCTCAGCTTCTAGGGATACGTGTATCCTAATTTGGAATATTTGCACCTGAAACCCTCTCTCTTACTGACTTATCAATAAAACATTAAATCTAATAAGCTGCAAACTCAATACTTGAAGCCTTTTTGCTCTTTTTCTTCTTGCTTCATTTCTGTGGCTTTTATTGTGCAACAGTGCCTTACTGTAGCCTCATCCCCATTTTGGGCTATCCAGCAGCTCACCTCAAGAATTACTGGTAAAGAACCTAAGGATATACCTGGTTTGTTTAATAATGATATAGAGCCACTTTTGACAAAAGAGATGCCAGAGCATCTAAGCAAGTTTGAAGGAATATCGCTCGCCTCATCTCTGGGACTCGCTGCTAAACGCATTCTTACGACACCTTTGAACATTGCACATTGGACTAAAGAGTCATTCAAAGCGAATAAAGACTATGTAAAAATAACAGATAACCTAGTTAATGCAGAGAATGCACTGATCGACCTAAGGGCAAAAACACTCAAAGTACCTAGCCCTACAAAATAAAATCGTAGAATTTAAAGACAAAGATAAAAAAACTTACTCCACGTGAATGTTAGAGAGCAGCAGCTCAACGATTACCGATTAATCTAGCATCAAAAGAAGGTTTTTCAGGACTATTACTAGGTAGATCTTTCTTCTGTTGAGCAATACGGTTCTTCGCCGCCGCTGCGATATTAAGAACACCAAACATACTACCTGCCAATAACAAAAGCGGCATAAATCAACCTCAAAAGAAAACAGTAAAAGTAAAAAACCTCTCCTCACACATTTGAAGATTTTTATTTAATTACTGTTTAAAAATTAAACATTTTAAGACTTGCGTCAACCATGTTTGGTACAGAAACATGGAAAGTTATAGAAAAAATATTATACAGCCTCTAATACAGCTAATCAAGTGGGTTTAGGATAATTTAATCTTTTAAAATGCGAATACTCGACTACATTTTGCGGACATTTGGTCTCCTAGTTCTAAATTTGCACGCTTGCGAACAGTGCCTTGAACTTACGCGTTCACAAGCAATCCCACCATACATCAGCCTCCAAAAACAAAGGCAAGAATGAAAATTCTTGCCTTTGTTAATTGTGTTTAGTTTATTTGGGAATTTAAGCTGGCTGCGATATTAGTGAAAGTGCGCCACGCTCAGAAGATCCCGAAGGAGGAGGAGCTTGCTTAGAGCTAAAATTTAATGACGGAGAATTAGAACCATTGAGCCTCATCTGTCGTGTCGCCCCCAAAATAGCTAAACCTAAAACAGCTACTGGAGCTAAGAGAACATTCATTCAACACCTCAAAATATTTCAGGTGTTTTAAGGACTTGCCAACCAAATTTAATACATAAACTTGGAAATGTGTGAGAAAGACCACGCTCAGTTAATTTTTTTAAAATCAATCAAACGTTTACATGAACCAGTATAAGCTAATTTCAATAAATGCAAAGTTAAAAGTCATTCATGTCGTATTATCTTTTATGAAAATTTTTTAAGAAACGCCGAAATTAAAGTTCGGCAACAAGTGCCTTGAAGATTGCGAGCAGTCGCCCTAAGCTAATTCAACTGGCTTAACGCCATACTTGATCAAACCATATTCAATACTGTCAACAATCGCATCCCAAGAGGCTTTGATAATATTAGTACTAACTCCAATAGTATCCCAATCTTCAGCTAAATTTCCAGTATTAACCTGAACCTTAGTCAGAGCAGCCGTTCCAAGTGAACTGTCCTGAATCCTTACCTTATAATCCAGTAACTGAAATTCTTCTATCTTAGGATAGAAATTTACTAAAGCTTTTCTGAGAGCTTTATCTAAAGCATTAGCTGGACCATTACCCACACTCGCCGAGTGGATTTCCTCACCTGCTATTTCGATTCGAACCGTAGCCTCTGTCTTCTCGCCATTTGAAATATATACATTATGCTCCACTAGCTTAAAGTAAGGCTTATAAGCCTTGAGTTTAGTTTCAGCAGAGCCTTCTACATCTATTAATTTACGCACCATTAACTCTAAACTCGCATCAGCATTCTCAAAGCTATAGCCTTTATGCTCTAGCTTCTTCACTCTCTCTAAAACAGTTTTAGCGAATTCTCCAATAATCTCATCATTCGCTTTAGGAGAAAGCTTTTTCTTCTGTAGCCAATCTAGTATATTACTCACCCCAGACTGCTCTGAAATAATAATCTTAGTAGTATTCCCGACTAGAACAGGGTCTATGTGTTCATAGCTAAAGTCCTGCTTCTTCATTGCACTTGCATGCAAGCCAGCTTTATGAGCAAAGGAACTAGCTCCAACAAAAGGCTGATGAGCACTGTGGTGCTGATTAGCAATTTCAGCGACAGCGTGAGAAAGACTGCTCAGATGTTTTAACTTATCCTTTGGTAGGCATTTTAATTTCTCTTCAGTATACTTAAGCTCTAGGTTAGGAATTATAGAAATCAGATTCGCATTACCACAGCGTTCTCCATAGCCATTAATAGTTCCTTGTACTTGAGTAGCACCAGCCCTCACCGCTCTAATACTGTTAGCTACCGCAAGCTCACAGTCATTATGTGCATGAATACCAATTTTAAGCTTTTTATCATAAGTCTCAATAATCTCTTTAGTGATTTTAAAAACCTGCTCGGGCAAACTGCCACCATTAGTATCACAGAGAACCAAGGTTTCAGCCCCAGCCTCTACTGCAACTTTAGCAAATTTAAGTGAATAAGCAGAGTCAGCCACATAACCATCAAAGAAATGCTCGGCATCTATTATCACTCGGCGCCCTTCTGATTTCAGGAAAGATATACTTTCAGCGAGCATATCTAAATTCTTATCTAGCGAAATCTTTAAAGTATTAGTAACCTGCGAAGCGGAGCTTTTCCCTACTATGCAGATCACCTCAGTTTCTGCTCGCAAAAGGGCAGCTAATATAGGATCTGACTCTACCTTAGTATTCGCCTTACGAGTACTGCCGAAAGCTACTAGCTGAGTGTTTTTCAGCTTAATTTTTTTCGCTTCAGTAAAAAAATCTATATCCTTCGGATTTGCTCCAGGCCAACCGCCCTCCACGAAAGCGACACCAATATCATCTAAGAGCCTGAGTACTTTGAGCTTATCATTCACGCTAAAAGAGATGCCACGCATTTGTGCGCCATCTCTAAGTGTAGTATCGTAAATCTCTATTGCTCGCATGGCACTGTCGCCAATCTCCATTTTTTACGTTTTCGTCTTTAATATGTAGCATTAAAATCATAAGGATCGAAATCAATAAAATCACCATCCAAGCTCATAGCCGCTGCTGAAAAAGGACTATCCTGACTAATTCTTACACCATTAATCACACCACGTAAAAGACCTGTCACACCACCAGCGACACCACCAATAAAAAAACCTGATGGCACACCAACTAGTCTTGGAAGCAGTCCTTCTCCAAACTCCGTAGAGAATGATGAAGCATACTGTGAAGACTTAGAAACAGCTCCACGTGCTAGACCAAAGAAGCCACCCAAAGGAGCAGAAATTAAAGATGAAGTAACCTTAGAAACAGCTCCATGAGAGCTGTAGGCGGGACTTGCGCCTAAAAATAAACTCAACGCAAGAACTAAGAAAGATAATCTTTTAAGAAAAGTCATAAGAACATTCTAACAGAGACCGATGCAGGTTATACATCAGTCCTTAATAAATTTAGATTGCCTCGGAATGACTCTTTAAAAATCCCTCTGGAATTAACTGATAGCCGCCACCATAGACAGTTTTAATATACTTCTTAGCTCCAGCTTCTATCCTAGACCTTAAATGACGGATATGTACTCTGATGGTATCTATATCATCTTCAGGCGAATAACCCCAGACTTCTTTAAGAATAAGACCTGGTGATACTGTCTGACCATGATTCTGCATTAAGCAATGTAAAACTTCAAACTCAATCGGAGTGAGTCTTAAAATTTTATCTTCAATTTTAACTTCTCTAGATTCTGGCATTAAAGTAATATCTCCAGAATGAAGAACTTCAGGAATCGACTGAGCTAAAGTAATAGCACCAGATCTTCTGAGAAGTGCCTTAACACGCACAAAAAGCTCAGGAAGCTCAAAGGGCTTAGTTAAATAATCATCAGCACCAGAATCGAAACCAGTAACTTTATCGTTAGTACGGTTAAGAGCTGTAAGCATCAATACTGGCGTTTCTTTCGTTACATCATTCTGTCTAATGCGTTGACAGGCAGTAAAACCATCCATATTAGGCATCATTAAATCAAGAATAATTAAATGCGGTGGTTTCTGAAAAGCCATCGCCAAGCCATCTATAGCGTTATCACAAGACTCAACATTATAGCCCTGCAATTCTAGATTAAAACTTACAAGTTCGAGTATAGCTGGATCATCATCAATGACGAGAATATCTTTTTTTAGTTCCTGATTCATAGCTCATAACATTCTATCAAACACCGTCATCGCTAGCTATTATTTTTTTTCTTTTCCTTAAAACCTTACCCAAAGTACTAAATATCTGCGTTCTTTTGCTGCGATTATGATAAATATGCTTATAGAAATCACTCAGCTCTTGCTCTAAAGCTGCAAGGCTCTCATATCGCTTTAATTTTCCCTGCTTTGCCATAGAAATATCACCAGTCTCCTCTGAAACTACGAAACACAAAGCATCTGTAACTTCACTAAAACCGATAGCAGCCCTATGTCTAGTTCCATACTGCCAATCTAATTTAGGGTTCTCCGTCATCGGCAATATAACACTAGCGAGAGCAAGCTGAGTTCCACGAATAATAACAGCACCATCATGCAAAGGAGATTTATTATCAAAGATAGTCATCATCAGCTCTGTAGAGATATCTGCATTAATCGGAAAGCCTGCATTAATGTAATAACGCTCTGCCTGAGACTTTTCTACGATAATCAAAGCCCCTACTCGCTTTTTCTGTAACATCTCTAAAGAAGCAACAATATTTTTATTCGCCTTCTCTAGCTGATCTAAAGATTTGTGGCCATCTATATAATTTAAAAGATTAAACTCACCACCCAACTGAATCAATACTCTGCGAAATTCTGGGGCGAATATAACTATCAAACCCACAATAAAAGTCTGTGAAAATATCTCAAAAATTTTAGTAAGTATACTTAGTTTCAAAATATAACAAAGCATCATTACTGGCAGAAGCATAATCAAACCTCTTAGGATTCTCTCTGCCTGTGTGCCTTTAAAACGATCATAAGCCTGATATACTAACCAAGCTAAAATCGCAAGCTGTATCGCTACCGTAAAAAGACTTACAGTATTAAACTCTATGTCTAAAAACTTATATAAAAGCTCACCTATATCTAAATAGTTCAGCTCTAGACTAGTGTTATCAGCTGAGATAGCGGCACAACCTCCTTATAAAGCTTTCTGCTAGTTCTCTAAGACTAAGCTCTGAGGCAGTTCATCCCATTGTACGACATCCTCATAAGTCTCTCTCCTTATAATAATATCGGCTCTGCCGTTATTTACAAGTAGCATAGCAGGTCTTCGCACTCGATTATAGTTACTTGCCATACTATAGTTATAAGCACCAGTTGAATAGACCACAAGAACATCATCATGATTTAGTTCTGGAAGATCTATATCGCGAATCAGTATATCCCCAGACTCACAGAATTTACCTGCAATAGTGACTTTTTCTGTTTTAGCATCACTAATCTTTCCATCTACCTCAGCATAGTAACGAGCTTGATACATAATGTGTCTAACATTATCTGCCATACCACCATCAATAGCCACATACTTACGCAGATTCGGAATATTTTTAATATTTCCAACTTTATAAGCTGTTATACCAGCGGGTCCTACTATACTTCTACCTGGCTCCACTATTACTCTTGGTAAATCTAAATTCAGTGCTTTACAGTTAGCAACTATAGAATCAGCCACCACTTTCACCCAGTCATTAATCTCTGGAGGATCATCGTGCTCATGATATTTAATACCTAAACCACCACCGACATTAATATCCTGTAAGCTAATGCCGTATTTATCCTTAAGGCTTTTGTATTGATTTAGTAAAACTCCCGCAACATCGTTATGCGGCATGGTTTCAAATATCTGTGAGCCTATATGAGCATGCAGTCCCTTAATATTTACATTTTTATACTTCTCTTTCAGAGTCAGTATTTTAGAAATAAGCTCATCAACCTGAGACAGGTCAAAACCAAACTTACTATCAATTCTGCCAGTCTTAATATATTCATGCGTATGGCATTCGATACCCGGAGTCACTCTAATAGAGAGGTTCACTACGGTATCTACAGAAAATTTTTCATGAAGGAGCTCTGAAATAAGTTCTAATTCATAAAAATTATCAAGCATAATAGAACCGATTTGATTTTCTATCGCCATCTCAAGTTCATCTTTGCCCTTGTTATTACCATGAAAAATAATTTTTCCCTTTGGGAAGCCTACCGACAATGCCGTAAACAGCTCTCCACCACTGACCACATCTATACCTAAGCCCTCGGAATCTATAATCTTGCAGACCGCTTTACAGTTAAGTGCCTTACTTGCATAAATAACTAAACTTTCGCCTGAATAAAATTTCTTAAAGGCGTTTACATAGAGCCTTGCACGAGTACGAATAGTTTCTTCGCAGAGAATATATAAGGGACTACCATATTTACTAAGTAAATCTTTTACTTTAAGTCCTGCTATTGTAATATTATTGTTTGCATCCACCGCATAACTAAGCGGTTTCAAGTGGCTGGAAATTTGGTCTAATTTAGAACTAAGAGAAGCACCTTGAGCTATCATAGGACACGATACTAGCATAAAATGAAAGCCTTTTTAGCACAAATTAACCCTATCGTCGG
Source organism: Pseudomonadota bacterium (assembly GCA_009924885.1). GTDB lineage: Bacteria > Cyanobacteriota > Vampirovibrionia > LMEP-6097 > LMEP-6097 > LMEP-6097. The sequence goes on from RFQS01000019.1 coordinate 7,027, forward strand.
TGATCTTAGAACTAATTTCGAGAAGCACGTAGATATTATTAATATAGTTAATAGTAAAAAAGATTCTAATCCTAAGTTAATCATATTTCCAGAGCTAAGCCTAATCGGCTACCCTGCAAGAGACTTACTATTTAAAAAAGAATTATTAATTAGGCAGGGTGACTATTTAAAACAGCTCTCTGAACTCTGCCCCGCGAATTTAGGTATATTAGTAGGTGGAGTAAGCTCTAATGACACCACTGGTAAGGAGCTTTTCAATTCCGTATTTTTTATCACTTGGAACAAAGTAGCTGACGTATTTAGAAAAACTCTACTCCCTAATTACGATGTATTTGACGAGACCAGATATTTCGAATCCAATAAAGAATTTAAAACTTTAGATTTCGGTGGATATAAGCTAGGAATCAGTATCTGTGAGGATCTATGGGCAGATGAACTTAAAAATCTCTATGATATAGACCCCATCGCTAAATTAACCAAGCTCGGCGCTAAATTAATCATTAACTGCTCTGCATCTCCTTATTACATTAATAAAATTAAACTTAGACAGAGCCTTATTACTCACGCAGCTGAAAAGCACCAAGTACCAATACTTTACTGTAACCAAGTGGGTTCCAATGACCACCTAGTCTTTGACGGTGCTTCGCTCGTGGTAAATAAATACGGCTATGTAACTAGACAGGGACGCTCTTTTATTGAAGATCTTATGGAGATAGATATCGAGTCTCTTATGAAGAATGAGGAAAAAGCTTTTCACGACAATCTAGGCTCGAACATAATCGAAGAAAACAATACTGAACTCTTTATCAGTGATATAAAAGCCTATGGTGAAATACTCTCCGCTCTCAAGCTCGGCATACAAGATTACTTTAAAAAATGTGGTTTTAAGAAAGCGATACTGGGCCTTTCTGGTGGAATAGACTCTGCTCTAGTCGCCTATTTAGCAGTTCAAGCCCTCGGCAAAGAAAATGTCAGTGGAATAATGTTAGCTTCTAAATTTACAAGTAATGAGAGCTTGAAAGACGCTCAACAGCTTGCAAAAAATCTTGGCATAGACTATCGGAACATTAGCATAAAAGAACTTCATGAAACCATGCAGGAGACTGTACCCAAAATAAGTAAACTTGCAAATGAGAATGTTCAAGCAAGACTCAGAGCAAATATCCTCTTAGCTATTTCTAATACAGAGGGTTCACTATTATTAGCTACCAGCAATAAATCTGAGCTAGCTGTAGGTTATGCCACTATTTACGGTGACACTTGCGGCAGCATAGCTCCTATAGGTGATCTGTTAAAAACAGAAGTCTATGCTCTAGTAGACTACATTAACCAAAACACTATTTCATTAGACGTAGGTCTTACCATTCCAGACAACATCTGCAAAAAAGCTCCGACAGCCGAACTAAGAGAAAATCAAAAAGATGAAGATAGCTTACCGCCTTATCCTAAGCTAGATGCAATTATTATGAATTACGTTGAAAAGCGAAAATCACTTACAGAAATAGTCGAAATGGGCTTCTATGAACCAACTGTACTCAGTATCTTAGGCATGATAGATAGAAACGAATATAAAAGACAGCAATATCCACCGATTATTAAAGTTAAAGAATTAACCTTCGGATATGGTAGAAAAATGCCAATCGCAGCTAAATATGAGCATTACTGAAATACAGATCAGCAGAGACTCTTCGGATGATTCGCCCTTAATTAAACTTGGTGAAATTTCATATATTAACTGTGAAATTTTTAATTACCCTTTAAATAAAATTATTCAATCTAGGGGGCGTGTAACCGAACGAACAAGTTCAAGGCTGAGGAGGACGAATGACCGCAGTGTACTGTGGGTACACGAGGATCATGAGGACGACGAAAACGCAGAAATTGGAGTTCGGCTACACGCCGAAAATACTTTTAAAATAAAGATTAGCAGCGGTGTACCAAGTCACTTAAATAAACTCTTTGCAGAAGGTCTAATAGACGCAGCTCCTATTTCTAGCTTCGCCTATCTCAAAATAAAAGAACATTGTAAATTGCTCAAACGAATTTCTATTAGTGCCTTCGGCAAAGTGAAAAGCGTATTATTATTCTCTACTCAACATTTAAAAGAACTAAAAAGCTTACAGCAAGAGGGCTTAAAACTCAAAATATACATAAGTGAAGAAAGCGCAAGTTCCGTAGGTTTACTAAAAATACTGTTAGCTGAAAAATACGCTTTAGATATTAAGAATATCGAATTCATTAAATTTTCTGGCAGGGGAGAGGGCTTAGCGAATAAATTATTAATAGGTGATAAGGCTTTGCTTGAAGCGAACCAAATATCTGAGTTCAGCAATCCAAATCAAGAAATTTTGAATTCGCCTTACCAATATATTTATGATCTTGGAGAAGAATGGTTTGATTTATCTAATGGATTACCAATGGTCTTTGGGCTATGGGCTCATAAACTAAATCCCCAGAAGGAAAAATTCTTACAAGAGATTATTCTTACAGCAAAAACCATGGGACTTAACCAAGATTTAGATAAAATAATAGATATAACCCACTCTAAGACTAATTTACAGAAAAATGTTTTAAGTAATTATTTTCAGACTTTAAATTATGATTTCACAGATGAACACAAGCAGGGATTAGCTCTATACGAAAGCTATTTAAATAAGTGGGCTTTGATTTAAATAAAAACCGATACATAATCCCATTTTCTTCAAGAGACCGCTGCACAACGTGCAGTTTCAAGGCTGAGGAGGACGAATGACCGCAGTGTACTAGAAGTACATGAGGATCATAAGGACGACGAAAACGCAGAAAATGGAGTTGTGCATTGGTCTCTTAAAATTACTGAATCACTCTCTCTACAATAGCTCTAATCTCTTCATCAAGCATTAAATCAGCCACTTCAGGTATATCTTTCTCTAAAGCATATCGCAAAAGTCTTTTAACTAGCAATTGAAAACCTCTTGGTGAAGCAATTTCAAGATGCAAGCCTAAAGCACCTGCAAGTTGAAGTACAGTAGAAAACTGTATATTCTCCTCAGCTTGTTCAAAACGTGAAATAGTTTGAGTGCTAATTCCCGTTAAAGCAGATAATCTTTTCTGAGATATTTTCTGCTTTTTTCGCTCAGCCTTAATCTCAGCAACTATAGTTTTTAAATATTTTTGAATATGCCGTTCCATCTTTTTTTAATATGCTCCCGAAAAGCTTTTCTCAAGGAAGGATTTACCTTTTTACAAGCTTCTATAAAATCATAAACTTGATCCAACTTAGAGGAAAAATCTTTCACTGCCTGTTCTAAAACTGCTTCACGTAACTTAAAATCTGCACAAAGTATCTTTAAATGCTTAGCTTTAATATCACCTAAGGGCAAGTCAAGTTTAGAATTAAGTCCCAAAGCTAAATTAGGAGTCAGTTCTTCATAATATCTCACGAAAACCATGTCATAGAGAGGGCTTAACTTTAGACCAGCAGCGTTATGTAACATAGCAAAATTTTTCAAATGTGCATCAGTATTGCCTAAAAGTATACAAGCTAAAATCCTCCTGAAGAGCTTTTCAACGTCAACTTTATTACACAGTTCACTATTATTCATATAATCAGCTAAATCTTTATAACTTAAATCATATTTATCTATAGCCTTCATGTGTAGAAGCGAAGCAAATTCTTCAAAATGTACTTTAGTTTTATTTTCAAGCCTATCAAAGCGTTTTACCAATAATGCATCGCCAATACCTTCTATCTCAGCAAGCTGAGTTTCTGCAATTTCATCAGGTCTCAGTAAGATTTCAGCTACCTTCATGCAAAGATATTCATTCTCTAAAATCAATGGATACTTACCTTTCAGCTTCGCAATGTAAGTAGAAGTCTCTCCTAGATTGACAGGCGCGAAACCATTTTCTCCTAAAGTTACTAATATTTTAGGCTGCACACCAGACATAGAAGCTTTAGACTTTACAGCTATTTTTTTCACATAATCATTTTTATCAAGGTGGATTTGATACTGTGGATCTGGATCGACTACCGTCACAGCTCCGATCAAATCATAACCAAAAGCCATTAATAATTTAAATCTATCATTTTCACGGATACCTAAAGCTTTAGCTTGAATCTGTGCAAGCCATCCCTCTGCGACAAGATTATCAAAGAAAGGATGTAAACCATTTTCAGAATAATGCTTATTTATATTTAAAGGTAATGTTACCGATACTGGATTATTACTACTTTGTATAAAACTCTCATCGTAAGTAAAACAAGTTCTTCCACCTGGTTGTTCTTCTAAGTAACCAACAAAATCATCATTTAAATAGACTTTCGCCCAATTAGAATTAGCCATATACAATATCCTATATATTAGATATTATACCCACGATATTGCAAAATATCCAATAAACTAGATATTTTACAATATTATTTTCAAAATATCTAATTTATTAGATACTTCAAAGCTTAAGCAATAAAATATCCGTGAGATAATTAAAGCATTATGCAACTCAGCAATCTCTTCATCTGTGGCTTTAAGGGAACCACTTTAGACAAAGAAACCGCAGATAAACTTTTAGAGTTAAAGCCAGCTGGATTAATTCTCTTTGATACCAATATAGAAGAGCCCGAACAGTTAAAAAAACTTATCACCGATTTAAAAGATTTACTAGGTGAGGATATTTTAATTAGTGTCGATCAAGAAGGCGGCAAAGTAGAGCGCATCAGAAAGGTTTCAGCAAGCTTGCCAAGCCCCTATGCTCTAGGCACTGCTAGTAGAAAGAATCCAGATTATCTAAAATCACACACTCAGCTCTTTGCTTCTGAATTAATTGATTTGGGCTTTAATCTAGTTTTCGCTCCCTGCTTAGATTTAAATACTAATCCTTTTAATCCCATTATCGGTACTAGAAGCCTTGGGAATGACGCGAAGCTAGTCTCCAAGCAGGCTACCGCAATCATCCATGAATTGAAAAAATATCCCCTGCTTAACTGTGCCAAACACTTCCCTGGTCATGGCGACTCGATCAAAGATTCTCATCATGCTCTACCTTATATAGATTTGAGCGAGGAATTATCCTTTAATAATCACCTAGAGCCTTTTCGCGCAGCAATAGATTCTGACATTGACATGATTATGACAGCCCATGCTATTTATAAGCTTCCTGAGAGCATTCAAAAAAAACTCTTAGGAAGTACTTTTGATCACAATAAACTTACGCAGGAAATATTAGGAAAACTACCAGCAAGCATTAATCCTTTTTTCGTAGAAGGTCTTCTTCAGCAAGAACTTAAGTTTAAAGGGCTGTGTGTAACCGATGAGATCACAATGAAAGCTCTGAGTGAATTTGGGGATTATAAAAGAATCTGTGAGCTGATGATAAAAGCTGGTAATGATTTAATTATCTGGAACACTAATCTAGACGAAGCTTTAGAGATAGAAAGATCTAGCCCTACCTGCCATTTTAGTAAATCTCTGCGTGAGCGTATCGAAAACTCTATAGAAAAAATTAAGCTAACTAAAAATAAGCTTAGAGCTAAAAAAATAACAGTACTAGGAAGCCAACACAGTTCTAACTTAGATAAAAACAGCACGATAAAACATACTCTAGACCCTAGCCATAGAGAAGAATTAATAAAAGAGATGCCAAACATAGTTCAAGACAGTATTCAAATAAACAGTAAAACAGCCCTCCCATTTAAACCTGATTATATTTTGGTTTTTGAACACCCTAAGCTAGAGGTTGAAGTTATCACCAAAGTATTTCCAGAAGCTAAATTAATAAAATTCTCCAAAGAAACTGATTCTCTGAGTGATCTAATATTAAACGCAGAAAAAGAATCAACCGAAGTCTCCAAAAGTACTTTAAAATATTTGATATTGAGTTTTCAGTGCTGGAGCGATTCAAAATCAGAAAACCTTATTGAAAACGCAGAAAATGGAGCTGTGCAGGGATCTCTTATTTTAAATTTTAAAAAATACTTTCCCAATACTATTCATGTTGAATGTGATTTTGATAGTGAAATCGCTGATATTAATCTAGGTGGTGCAAATTTAGTACATTACAAAGCACTACTAAAAGCCTTTCAAGCTGATCTAACAGAGCTCTAAAGAGCCTCACTCTTCCTTAAATTCGATCACTTTCTTTTTTATAATCCTGTCTTTAAAGCTAAACTTCTTATTTTTCTCTCTTTGTGCCAAAAGAACAGCCGCATTCATCTCACCTAAAACTTGGCAAAGTTTAAAAGTAACATAATGTAACTTTTTCTTATCAAATAAAACTAGGATGTAGAGCAACTCACAAGCTACATAAAATATCTTTAAATGCAGATAAAGAGGAATTCTCGCGATCTTAATTTTAGTGAACTCTGGATAAAACAATCTATCTCCATTATTAACCTGAAATAAATCTGGGGCAGAACGCTTAAGCCTGTCTGTATGAGCTATCCAATAAAGGCTTCTACCTGTTTTAAAATAACTAGTTCTCACATAATGCTCATCTAGATGCTCTGGTTTAATAGGGTGGAAGACTATACACTGTGGCACATATAGCATTGGAATGTTTATAGCAGCAAGATAATCAAAAAATTCGTAATCCTCATGTGAGCCAAGACCACCTTCAGCATTAGCTCCTAAGTCCACTCTGAAAATTCCACAGTTAATAAAAATTTCTCTGCGGATAAAAACATTTATACCTGATGGATAATCCGCCTTACCAAACTCTGTGTCAAAAGGATAAAACCTCTCTTCATCACCGTAACTATGACCCCTGAACACATCTTGGTCAACACCATAAGGTGGTTCTAAATCAAGCCATTCAGGCAAAGCATCCTCCCAGAGAGGTATAGAACGCCCACCATAGACACCTATTTCATGCTGCAAGCAATTAGAAGCTAGCTTATAAGCTTCTCTCAGCCAATCCTCATCCAAAGAAATATCATCATGCAGAAAGGCCAGTAGGTTACCTTGCGACTTCTCTATTCCAGTATTGCGTGCAGCCGCAATACCTTGCATAGGTTCAAAGATATACTTAACGCTTAAAGTATTCGCTTCAATAAATTTATAAATAACGCCTTTAGTATCATCTCCAGAATTATTATCGACAAGAATTAATTCAATAGACTGCTCTTCGGGAGCTAAACTTACGTGCTGCTCTAAAATATCATTTAACAATTGCTCAAGCAAATTTGCTCTATTATATGTGGTGATTATTATACTCAGTTTAATCATTGAGGAACTATGTTAATTGACGATTTTGATTTTGAGCTACCAGGGGAATTAGTCGCTAAGTATCCACTAAATAAAAGGGATAATTCTCGCTTGCTCTATTATAAGCGAGAAATTCAGGAAGCACCAAATCCCCAAGGCACTATTTCACAAGAACTTAATAAAAGTATCGAACATAGATCCTTTAAAGATATCTGCTCCATTTTAAAAACAGGAGATATTTTAGTTAGGAATGTCACCAGAGTGCTAGCCGCAAGATTTTTCGTGATAGATAAAGAGAAGCCTGAAAATAAAGCGATCGAAATACTTTTAGTTAAAGAATTATCGGATCATGAGGACGACGGAAATGTAGAAAGTGGAGTTTGCGAGCAGTCCCATAATAAGGAGTACCGCTGGACGGCTCTAGCCAAGCCTGGAAAAAAAATTAAAAACACTCCTAAATCGTACATTGTAAGTGGCTCATCAGAAGAAATAATTATTTTCAAGGGAAACACAGAGAATGGAGTTGCGCAAGGGTCTTCGAATGAAGAGGGAATGATGATAGTTGAATTCAAAAGCTATGAGCAATTTATAAACATAATCACGAATCACGGCACTATGCCGATACCACCGTATCTACAAAGGAGTGCCGAAGATAGTGATAAAGACCGCTATCAGACGGTCTATTCCAAACAGGACTCTCTCGGCAGCAGTATTGCAGCACCTACTGCTGGATTGCATTTTACCGAAGAGATCATTCAAGAACTTACAAATAAAGGAGTTGAATTTATAGACTTAAATTTAGATGTAGGTATAGGAACCTTTAAACCTGTCAGCGTAAGTGAAGTAAAAGATCATAAGATGCATTTCGAGACTTATGAAATCAGTCCTGAAAATTGGAATAAAATTCAGTCAGCCAAAGCAGAAGGGAGAAGGGTAATCGCTATCGGCACTACTAGTTTACGCTGCCTTGAAAGCATAGCTATTACTGGTAAACTGCGTGGTGAGACTGATTTATACATATACCCTGGGGATTTTAAATTTAAAATTATAGATGGGCTTCTCACTAATTTTCATCTACCTAAATCCACTTTACTACTATTAGTAAGCACATTAATTGGCATAGAGGAATGTAAAACCCTTTACAGGATAGCCGTTGAAGAAAAATATCGATTCTTTAGTTATGGTGACTGCTGCCTTTTGCTTTAAAACGCAGAAATTGGAGTTTCGCTATACGCCCATGTTAGAATTTTCCAATACATGGAAAACCTAAGAATTCTATTTATCGGTCCAGCAGGTGCAGGCAAAGGAACACAGGCAGCTAAGCTCGCAGAAGAGTTTAAGCTTGAACACATCAGCACTGGTGACCTTATCAGAACTGAAATCAAAAGTGAATCTGCTTTAGGAAAAGAAGTTAAAGCTATAGTTGAGCGTGGAGAGTTAGTCTCTGACGACATCGTCAATGAAATAGTTAAAAGTAAATTAAAAACCACTAATAGATTTCTGTTAGATGGTTACCCAAGAACATTAGAACAAGCTAAATTCTTAGCCGAGGTTAGCCCACTTGATTATATATTCGCCTTAAACGTCCGCAAAGAAATTCTTGTGGAAAGACTGAGTGGCAGAAGAATGTGTTCTAAAACTCAAGATCCAAACTGTAAAGGCATGTTCCACGTCCTATTCACTCCACCTAAAATAGAAGGGCTCTGTGATTTATGTGGTTCAGAGCTATACCAAAGAAAAGATGACAATCCTGAAATTATAGAAAGAAGGCTCAATACTTATGAAGCAGAAACTGGCTTACCTTTAAGTCAATTCTATAATAAATATAAATTAAAATATTTGGCATTGAAAAATAATTTATAAATCATTATAACTATAACTATGCAAGCAATTATTCAATCATATAGTTTACAAGGTAAAAGAGAATCTAATGAAGACCAACATATTGGTGTATTGAATATTAATAATGAAAGTAAATTAATAAACCCCGTTAACTTTATCGGGGTATTTGATGGACACGGTGGAAAACTAGTATCAAAATATTTAAAAATGAACTTGGCGAAATATGTTTTAAAAAAAACAAATATAAATATCTATGACCAAAAAACAAATGTAACATCTAGATTTTTTGGTAAGTTATTTGATAAAATCCAAGATGATTTATGTAAGGCTCATCCAGTAGCCGTTAAACGATGTGGTTCAACTGCATTATGTGGTGTCATGTACAAGGATGCCAAAAATAATAATAATTTATGGCTCGTTAATGTTGGCGACTCTCGGGCTGTTCTTTATA
>RFQS01000181.1 GCA_009924885.1 Pseudomonadota bacterium
TGGTTATATTTGCTCATTGTTTTAGGTTACTTTTTGCTATTGAAACCTATATACAATGAGCTTTTTCTTCTTAATTTAACTTCAGGCTAGATTCTAGGTCCACAGTCGAATTTACGACTAGAGGGAAAAGGACCAACTCTCGATTTAGATCAGCTAGGACGTTTCCCTCTGCTAGTGAATATTTCACGTCCTTAATTAATTGCCCCTTAAGTGTAATTAGAGAACTCATATGGAACATTATAAAATCATAAAGGTATTTTTGGAAGAGCAATCTTAATCATTCTTTAACCTAATTAAAGGTTTTTATTGAGTTGGGCATAAATTTTAAAATGCCTTACAATTCTTAAAATGACCTTCTCTATAGATCCAAGCACCTCATTGATACCTAAAGAAACTTCCTTAAGCATTCTCTGCGAGGGCTTCACTGGGACTAGACATGCAAAGACAGCTACCGGTGTAGTTAAGTATGGTAACTGGCAAGTTAAATCAATTATAGATTCAAGTAACATCGGCAAATCCTTTCTAGAACTTAGTAAAATAAACACAAGAAGCAATTTCAGCTCAGATATTAACTCAAACAAAGTATTAAACGATATTCCAATCGTTAAAAATCTTGAAGATGCTCTTCAAATAAGCAAGATAGATGCTCTTTTAATCGGCATAGCCCCAGTAGGCGGTCAAATACCAGAAACTTGGATTCAGATTATAAAAGAAGCTATCAGCAAGAAAATACATATCATCAGTGGTCTACATGAATTTCTAAATGAGATTCCTGAATTAGCATCCCTCGCTAAAGAAAAAGGAATATTACTCTGGGATGTGCGTAATCCAAACCTATACAGTTCATCTGCCGCGCAGAGTGTCGCTAAACAAAAGCCAAGAGCCGAAAAATTAAAAGTCATCACCATGGTAGGCAGCGACTGTAATGTAGGCAAGATGTGCACAGCTCTAGAAATAGTTCAAGAACTAAAAAGCCATAAAAGAAAAGCCGAATTTCTAGCTACAGGTCAAACTGGCATTATGATTTCAGGTTCTGGTGTTCCACTAGATCGAGTAATCGGTGATTTTATGGCAGGTTCAATAGAAAACGAACTTCATAAAATAATTCAAGAAAAAGATCCAGAATTTATTATCGTAGAAGGTCAAGGTTCTTTATTACATCCAGGTTATTCTGGTGTAACCCTGTCACTGATTCATGGTTCAAATCCAGAGTATTTAGTTCTCTGCTTAAAAGCTGGACTAGAATATATTCAAGGTGGCTATAAAGTTAAAATTCCTTCTGTTACAGAATTAATAGAAGTTTATGAAACTGCTTCTGCTTGGATTCAGACCTCTTCGCAATCAGCCAAAGTAATCGGCATTTCCATTAATACTAGTGAATTAGATGAAGCCTCAGCTTATAAATTACTTAAAAACATAGAGTCAGAAACCCAATTACCGGCCACCGACCCAATAAGGTATGGTACTGAGGATATCTGCAAGAAGATTTTAGAAATATCAAACACCACTATAGAATTCTAAAAAGTTAAAATAATGATAAAGCTAGACTACCATACTCTCGAATCTGAGCTAGAATTCACATTCACAATATCAAGAAGCTCAAAATCAATCTCCAAAACCATCATCACCGAGATTAGCTACGAATACAATGGTGAAATATTCTCTGGAATAGGCGAAGCAGTATTTTCAAAATTCTACGGAGAAGATGAAGAATCGGTAAAAGCTTTTTATCAAAAAATCATTAATGATAAATCATTAGAGGACTTAGATATATTTAACATACAGGATCTAGAAACACGACTAGAGAAGTATCCTTACAATTATGCAGCAAAAGCTGGCATAGACATAGCTCTCTACGACATTCGCGCAAAGATACTAAAACTTCCTCTCTATAAATATTTTGGACTAGATAAAAGTAAGGCGCCAGCTAGTTCTTACACTATTGGGATCGCAGATCTGGAAACTATTAAGCAAAAAACTCTCACTGCTTTAGAACGAGGTTATGACATTTTAAAAGTGAAACTTGGCTGCAAGGATGACCTGGAAATCATTAAAATGATTCGTAAACTCGCCCCCAATGCACGAATTAGAGTAGATGCAAACTGCGCTTGGACTTTAAAAGAAAGCCTAGATGTTTTAACTGAAATAAAAGCTTTAAATATAGAATTCGTCGAAGAACCTCTGCTGCAAAGCTCAAACCCAGAAGAATATAAAGAACTTTTCCTGAAAAGCCCACTACCACTGATGGCTGATGAGAGCTGTAAAAGACTTTTAGATATTCCACACTGTGCTAAATATTTCCACATGATAAACCTAAAACTCACTAAAACTGGTGGGCTTACAGAAGCAATAAGGATGATACATGCAGCTAGAGCACACGGTTTAAAAATCATGCTGGGTTGTTTTACTGAAACTAATGTATCAATAAGCGCAATGGCAAGCATTAGTCCATTAGTGGATTTTACAGATTTAGATGGCGCCCTATTATTAGCCAAAGACCCTTACGCAAATGGTTTATTTCAAAAAAATGAAATTCACTTACGTGATAAAGTAGGCTTAGGAATAGAGATCTAAATATTAAAATCTTAAAAAAAAATCAGTGACAGAGAAAATTTCCACAGACGTACTTATTATTGGAGCTGGCGCTGCGGGCTTAATGACTGCCATTCAGGCAGCTTCACGCAAGAGAAAAGTTATTATTTTAGAATCTAGCTCTAAGCTTTGTGAAAAAATCCGCATTTCTGGTGGTGGCAGATGTAATTTTACGAATCTTAATGCTAGCTCAGAAAATTATATTTCTCAGAATCCACATTTTTCTAAAACCGCTTTAAACAGTTACACTCAGCATGATTTTATTAAACTAGTGGAAAAACACCATATTAAATTTCACGAAAAAAAGCTCGGACAGCTATTCTGCGACGATAGTTCTCAGAGAATAATAGATATGTTACTTCATGAAGCAGCCTATAATAATGTGAAAATCATTAGCCAAATTAAAACTGAAACAGTACAAAGATTAGAAAATCAGAATTTCATTATTAAAGCAGAAGTTCAGGGTCGAAGGAAACTTGAGATTGAATGCGAATCACTAGTAATGGCGACTGGCGGTCTTTCTATTCCGAAAATTGGAGCTAGTGATTTTGGTTATCGAATCGCAAAACAATTCAACTTAGACATAATAGAACCTAAAGCAGCTCTAGTCCCACTGATGAGCCTTCTTGCCCAAAGGAATTTGTATAAAGAACTAAGTGGCGTATCTATAGATTCATTAGTAACAGCTAAAACCAATATATTAAATACTCGTAAACCTAGCTCTATTAATTTCAGAGAAAATATTTTATTTACACACAGAGGACTCAGTGGGCCAGCTATATTGCAAATCTCTTCTTATATTAATGACGGTGAAAGCATCTCCATAAATCTAATTCCAGAGTACAAAGACTTTCTAAGCGACATAAAGAAACACAGCAAAGATAAAAATTACGCCAAGAAGAATCTAAATAATATACTTAAAAGCCTTCTTAATAAAGTCTCAAATAATTTTATTGATTCTTTAGCAGAAAGCTATTCTTGCAAATTAGCCAAACCACTTGGCGAATATCCTCACTCATTTTTTGAAGAGCTTCACTTTAAACTAAGTGACTGGAAATTCACGAGTCTCATCTCAGAAGGCTTTGATAAAGCTGAAGTTACGAGAGGTGGTGTAAACACGAATGAACTATCTAATAAAAGCATGGCAACAAAAAAAATTCCTAACTTATTTTTCGTTGGCGAATTAGTTGATGTGACAGGCTGGCTTGGTGGGTATAATTTTCAATGGGCTTGGTCTTCTGGCTTTCTATCCGGTCAAAACTGTTAATTAAAAAATAGACCATTATGATTAAAGGAAATCAATGCTTTTTGAAACGCTAGAATACTACGAAAATATCAATAGATGCCCTAGCTATCTTAAAAGCTATAAACAAATCGAAGAACTCATTGCTATTAAGCACAGGCATCAACGCTGCTTTTCTCATTGGAAAACTCATTTAGAGAATACTAAAAAGTTCATCAATACAAACATAGACAAGGACCCAAATATATTTGGTAACTCTTATGTATTAGTGCTAGGAGCAGGCTTTGGAAATGATTTAGACCTATATTTTCTTACTGATAATTTTGAAAAAATAATACTAGCTGATCTCTTCTTTCTAAAATCAGCTCGTAAGAAAATGAGTTTTTATCCAAATATATTCTTCTCTGAATTTGATATCACTCAATGCATGGAAGAAATACTTCTTTTACTTCAAAGATACAAAAATGATAAAAATACTTTCTTAGAGAAGCTACAAGAATATACAAGGCAAAGATCCAATTCTGCAAATAATCTTAAAGAACACCCTTTTGTAAAACTTATTAACAACAATGAAACAAAAAATATCATTT
>RFQS01000182.1 GCA_009924885.1 Pseudomonadota bacterium
GAGTTGTACAGCGGTCTCATGAAGGAAGTCATGTGTAAGTGAATCTACTCTTTGCTGCTATCGGCACTATAATTGGTGCCTTAATATTTGTTATCGCTGACTACAGAGTCTTAGTGACGACTTTCGTCTGCTTTTTTCTGTCTAGCCTTGCGTTTACAAGTTTGGCAAGGTACAAGGCAGTTATTATCAGCTTGTTTACTTTTATACTGCTGATGTTTTTTAACTATAACTTTAGAGCGGAATACCTTCAGTATTTAGATCCTAATAAAGTTTATAAGAGTTCTGAAATACAGTATTTAAAGATAGAAACCCCAGCTAACCAAAATGATTTTTTTCAAGATGAATTTATCGTTAGTCTAAAGAAGCGTGATCCTAGTTTAGTAGATAGGATTAAAGATGTTTTTATTCCTTATCGCTTTTTGCTGGTTATTAAATCAGGGAAAGGTTTTCAGCAAGGTGACATAATTAATCTCGGCGAGGCTGCTCCAGAGTTTAAGGCACTGACGGGCTTTAAAGCGAAAGTATTAAAGAAAGAAAAAGTATTTTTTAAAATTAAAGCTAAGGATCTTGAAAGAAAGATAAATTTTGAAAAGCATGAATTAGATGTTTTTAGTGATACTCGGCAGCAGATAAAGCGATATTTTCTAAAAACCCTTGGGCAAGAACAAGGTCTAATTACCACTAGTCTACTATTCGGTTCTCGGGTAGCTAAGATCCCAGATGAAGTGATGCTAGGCATTAAGAGATTAGGGCTGAGTCATATCTTTGCTGCGTCTGGCTTTCACCTTATGTTACTCGCTGGATTCTTGCAGTTCATCTTTACTCGGCTGAGATTAAATTCACGCTTAGAGTCGTTATTAATTATTGCGCTAAGCATTATCTATACTGGGCTTGCAGGTTTTAGCCCTTCTATAGTTAGATCAGCTGTCTGTATAACTGCTTTCTATTTAGCTAAGCTTGCGAATCGTAAAATTAATAACCTGAAATTACTTACGATTCTTGCAGGTATAGTTATTTTTATAGACCCTTATTCTATTTTAGATTTAGGCTTACAACTCAGTTACCTAGCTACTTTGGCTATTTTGATATGGGGCAGTCCTATTAACCAGAAATTAGAAGAAGATTTTAGTGTAGGAAAATACATTCGCGAAAGTTTAGCTCTCTCGCTTGCCGTGCAGACTCTAATCGCTCCATTAACGCTCTATTATTTCAAAAGTTTTCCAGTTTGGAGCATACTTGCTAACTTAATTTTCACGCCATTACTCTCAGCCGTTATAGTTTTAGCCGTTTTTGGTATGAGCTTTATTATTAATCCTATATTAGGTTTCAGTCTATATCTGTTCAAGCTCAGTGAATATCTACCTTGGGTGAATTACCAAATAGAATTCTCTTTTGCAAGCATGATATTGTTACTGGTGATTCTTAATTTTTCTGCTTTTCTCTACTGTAATAGAGAGTTTTTAAAATCAACAATACTCAGAAGCAGTATCTTGGCTTCTCTTGTTATGTTGTTGCTGGCTAAAACCCTTCCAGTGTATGGGATTCAGGAGTTTTATGTTCACTATGGTCATTTTGATACTTTTATAGAAAGAGAAATTCATGAGATGAAGAAAAATAAAACTAACTATAAATACTTTACTAAAGCAGGTTTAGAAGGTTTAATTATTTTAGATACTAGTTCTTTGAAAAAGTTAAAAAGCTTAGATGGCAAGCTGCGAGAAGTGCAGATGCTAGTATTACCCTCGTTAAAGACTAATTCTATATATCTAGAGACTCTAACTAAAGTCTTAAAGCCACAGTTCGTCCTCATTTCAACTAAAAGTAAGTCTGAAAACGCAGAAAATGGAGTTGTGAAGCGGTCTCGTAAATCTGAAAATATAGAAGAGAATTTAAAACATTTAAGAGAAAGCTCAAATGTACTTTTTAATGAAGGAAAATTAGTAGTATCTGACAAGAAGTACTGGAGAATATATAATTAAGCAGGAACCCAAATATATGAATCAACTTGAAACTATCGGCATAGACTTTGGTGGCACTAACACTCGGGTCGCACATTTTGAAGGCGATAGAATTTTAAAGCTTATAGAATTCGCTACACCCAGGAGACCAGAAGAGTTTATCGAAGAGTTTACTAATAAAATACAGGCAATTAAACTAGATAAGGTTACAGCAGCAGCGGTGGGAGCCTGCGGTTTCTGGGATAAAGACTGTATACTTCGCCAAAGTATTAACCTGCCAGAGTATATAAATTATCCAGTCTGGCAGAAAGTTTCAGAAATTATCGAAAGACCAGTTCTAGTTAAAAGTGATGTGGAGCTTGCTGTGATGGGTGAAGCTATTTATGGTTTAGCTGATCAATTTAATCCAGTACTGTATATTAATATGGGAACAGGTTTTAGTGGAGCCCTATTTAAAGATAACCAGATCTTCTCTACTGATTTCTCCCCCACTTTAAGACTAGAATATTTAGTGCAGCCAGAATACGTTAAAGACGATCATTTAGATTATGATGAGGCTGATTTTGATGAAGAGACTAAGACTAAAAAATCTATAGCTTTGCTTTCTACTACGCTAATTAACCTATCTTTCATACTTTCGCCACAAATTATATCGATTGGGGGAGGTAAGATAACCGATGAACGTTGGTCTAATATCATTAAGCCTGCTATTGACCGTGCTTTAGTTTACTTAGATGAGAATTTAACTTATAAAATTCAGATTCGCAGATCCCAAACTAAGTATCCAGCTATTTATGGCGCTCATGAATTGATTAAACGTAATCTGAGTAAACTTAGTCCCGCTCTAAGTCATTAAAAAAATAGATGAATAAACGACCTTATCTTAAAATATTTCTCCTAGTTCTATTCATCCTAGTAATTATTTCACCTGTGCGTAATGCTTTAGCTGTCAGTCTTCTTCAAGAAGGTGGTCTTAAAACTACTACTATTACTGGGAGTCCAAGAGGTTTTTATGAAACTTATCAAGCTCGCAATGTAGGGGATGTAATCACTGTAAGGATTATAGAAAATGTAAATGTTCTAAAACGTAATGAAGTTAGACTGAAGAGAGATACTGACTTAAATGCTAAGTTCGCTTTTACACAAGGAATGACAGCTACGAGTACAGCTACACCAGCTGATAATGATGTAGCCTCGATGATCACTAGCTTTACCTTCCCCGGTCAATATAAAAGAGGTTTAGATAGATCTATTAATGTTAATAGTGATGATACTTTCACTACCATGGTTTCAGCTTTAGTGGTCGAAGTAGATGCTCAGAGTAATAATATGGTCGTCGAAGGCAGTAGGCAGATAGTTATAGAGGGGCAGACTAAAAGCCTATATGTAAGGGGAATTATAAATCCTCAGGATATAGATTCTAATAATGAAATTCCTAGTTATAAGTTAGCTAATGCTCAAATACAGGTTATCGGCACTGGTGCTCTAGACAAAGAGAGAGATGGTGGTGTGCTGTTTAATATCTTTAAGTTTCTGATTTAAGGATATACATATTGTGTTATAATAGGTAAATATCTAATCGTTTGATTTTTTAGCTTATCTATTCTTCAGCTTATTTTAGGGTTCACTTAGTTAATGTCTTTTACTAATACTACACTAAAAAGTCCTTCGCTTAATCCTTTTAAGGCTCTTGGTAGTGAGATAGAGTGTACAATACATGATTTAACTCACAGGGTGAAATTATTAGGGCGCTCTGCTTTAGAAAAGCTACGAAGCTTAAAACCAGTTTCCCGAGAATTTAAACAAAAATTCGCCTCTCCCGATGGAATAGCGAAGGAATATATTTATACTAATGGCCTGCGAGTGTTTAATGTTCATGATAAAAAAATTAAACGGACTTCAGTTGGGTTAATTATCCAGCTACCACAGGCTCATGAAAAAATAGCTGGAACTAATCATTTTTTAGAACATATGTTAGTAACTAATCCTCTGAATAGTTTAAAAAAAGATATCATGACCTAGGCTAGTGAAAATGGGGTCGTCTGCGATGCTGCAACCAGTAACGATAAAATGTTCTTTTCTTTCAGCTTAGCTCCTGATAAATTAAAAATGGTTTTAAAGTTTCTAGCTAATTTATATCAAGAAAAGCCTCTAGAATATGATCCAAAAATTCTAGAAGGAGAGCGAGATGTTATTCAAAAAGAAAGACAGGGCTATGAAAATAATCCAGCTTGGGCTCTTGGCTTCAAAATAGGAGAGTTTTTTAAAGGTAAGGAACATTATTCTAGTAAGAACTCACATTCCGCACCCTTCGGGCGGAAATTCATAAAAACGTTTCAAATGCAGTTGCAGAATACTGATCAGAGTTTTGGCGGCAGGCTTAATATTAATGA
>RFQS01000183.1 GCA_009924885.1 Pseudomonadota bacterium
CACTGCGGTCATTCGTCCTTCTCAGCCTTGAACTTGTTCGTTTGGGAACACGCCCTTAAGGGGCGTGTAGCGGAACTCCAATTTGCGCTAGAATGCATCATATGCGACACTCAAGACCAGAATTTAAATTAGAAGAAATACTTGAAAACCTTTATCTTGAGAATATCAGAATAGCTCTAGTTATCGCTAACTGGAATATAGGCTATAACCAAGA
This sequence comes from Pseudomonadota bacterium, assembly GCA_009924885.1. Classification (GTDB taxonomy): domain Bacteria; phylum Cyanobacteriota; class Vampirovibrionia; order LMEP-6097; family LMEP-6097; genus LMEP-6097. The sequence goes on from RFQS01000183.1 coordinate 215, forward strand.
GATGGCTGATTCAGCTAAAGAGACTTTAATTAAATTTGGTATTAGAGCTGAAAATATAGATAGTTATTACACTCCTGGTGCTTTCGAGATACCTTATGCTTGCCAGAAGCTTTTCGAGAAAGATTTAGAGGATGAGATTCTTGACATAGATCATGAGGACGACGAAAACGCAGAAATTGGAGTTTGGAAACAGTCTCATGATATTTTTACTGGTTATCATGCCGTGATTTGCTTTGCAACGATTATTCGTGGTGAAACTTATCATTTTGAGATAGTGGCGAACGAGTCAGCGAGAGGCATCATGGATGTGATGTTAGATTACTCGAAGCCGATTATTAATGGGATTCTTACGGTAAATACTGAAGAGCAGGCTTTAGCAAGGGCGAGTGTTACTCAAGATGATAAGGGGAAAGAGCTGGCTTTATCTTGTTTGCAGGTTTTGGGGTTATAGAATACACCCCTTAGCCTTAATCTCAGCAGTAAGATATTCCATACGACTGCTAGAAAGCGGATGCGTACTAAAATATTCCTGTAATTTCCCAGCATTCTCTAATTTAGACATTTTCTCGAAAAATTCTAACTTACCTGGAACATTACAGTAGAGCTTATTTACTAAGTTTATGCCGAACATATCTGCGTCTTTTTCTGTCTCCCTGCTGTAATGCAGACCACCAGCATAGCTTATCGCACTCACGATACGATTATCTTTAAAGACATAGTGTTTGATTAAGGCTGAAGTGTTCTGGCTTATAAGGCTTTTTACTAAATGTTTTCTTTCGAGGTGACCTAATTCATGAGCAAGAACCATAGCTAGAGATGATTCACTATTTACAGTTTTAATTAATTCAGTATTAACTACTATTCTACGCCCTAAAGTGGCGAAAGCATTTATATCTTTTGATTCGACTACTTCTATAGTGTAGTCTTTAGTGTAGTCTTTCGGTGACTTACCGATAGTCGTTATAAAAGCATTAAACATAGCTTGTATTCTTTTCTGCTCTGCTGCGATATCAATAGTTTTTGAGGCTGTGGCTGAAAGCTTTTCTGTGACAGTTTCTGCGGCTTTAGTATTTAGAGCTAAAAAGAGACTAAAGACTAAGATAGATTAATTTATTTTTTAAATTCAGCATTTAGTCTTTATTATATTACTCATTTAGATGAGGATGCCAAAACGCAGAACTTAGATTTTACGAGTAATGTCTCTATGTCACAGCTGCTATCGTATGACCAATAGTTTGTTTATGCTTTGGTTTATCACCTCTTACTGAAATCCTAAGATCAAAATGTAGCCTTTGGCATTCAGGGAGTAATTTCTCTGAAATTTTTTCTATAGACCTTACTAAAGTAGACCATGTTCCTGAAACATTAGTTCCAAAAGCATGTGGTTTCACTTCATCGAAACCAGCTCTTGACATTATTTCCACAGCTTTTCTTATCTCGGTTCTAGTTGAAGTATTAGAAGAACCCATAGGGGTCAAACATATATCAGCATTAACGTGTTGATTATCAAATTTATTAAGTTGAGCCGACTTTAAAGTCGGTGACAAGAAACTAAGAATTCGTCCAAGCATTATTTTCCCTCCGCTGGCATTATCCAGATCAGGTTATAAGGGTCCCGTAGCCTACTACGATCTCAGTCGAGTTATTTCTCAACACCCCAGTAACGTTTAGAATTTTAACATATAATAAATAACTTTTAGAATCCCAAGTAGTCCAAAGTTAGGGCTGTGCAAGTGATATAGAAATTTTTTCCAGATTAAAATGGTCTCTTGGTATGGGATGGACAAGCTATGATAGTTTAAATGAACTTCAAAGCAATAAATCTTTCTGAGCTTACATTAAATGGATTAAGAGATATGGGGTTCCAGTCTATGACACCAGTTCAAGAGAAAGCTATTCCATTAATGCTTAAAATGAAGGATATTACAGTTCAAGCTGAAACTGGAACTGGTAAGACAGCCGCTTTTGCGATACCTGTTATAGAGAGAATAATTAAAGAGACAGTAGATATTCAAGCTTTAGTACTATGTCCTACCCGTGAGCTTACTATTCAAGTAGCGGAGCATTTTAATTTACTGCTTAAATATCATGAGAATATTGCTTGCATGGCTATATATGGTGGTCAGAGTATGAACGCACAGCTTAAGACTTTAAAAACTCAGCCGCGTATTATCGTAGCTACTCCAGGACGGCTATTAGATCATATTAAGCAAGGAACTGTAAAGTTAAGAGCGGTTAGAACCTTGATTCTAGATGAAGCAGATAAGATGCTGGAAATGGGTTTTAAAGATGATATCGAAGCGATTTTACATGCGACTAAAAATCGTGAACAGACAGCTCTCTTCTCTGCGACTATGCCACAGGAGATAGTTAGGCTTGCTCATAAGCACCAGAAAAAACCTGAATTTTTAAATTTAGTTAAGAAGAAGGTCACAGAGATTAAAATAGATCAGAAATATTTTGAGACTAAGGCTGAGCAAAAGATAGAACTGATTAAGCGTTTACTATTCTCATATAGACTGCGTTCTGTAATGATTTTTTGTAATACTAGGGTGCAAGTAGATAAACTTTACTATACGCTTAAAGATGAGGGTTTCAGTGTAGCGAATTTACATGGCGATTTAAAACAGAATAAACGTGATGCTGTAATGCGTAAATTTAGAGAAGGTGAGGCTCAGATTCTTATTGCTACTGATATAGCAGCACGAGGCATAGATGTAGATGATATAGAAGCTGTGATCAATTACAATCTACCACGGGATTCTGAAGATTATGTGCATCGCATTGGCAGGACTGCTAGAGCTGGTAAGTCTGGTTATGCTTTTTCAGTGGTAACTCCTCTTGAAGTAAAGTTTTTAAGAGAAATATGTGAAAAGCAGAAGCTGAGTGTTACTCGTACTGCTGTACCTGGAATTAATTCGATAGATTTAGGTTCTGTGGAGATGATAAAAAACACCCTTATAGATAGTAGTCTTACTAAAAAGACCAGTAAGAAATTTTTAAAGATGATAAAAGATTTAGAGGTGGAAGGCTTTATTGGTGAGGATTTGAAGGATGAAGCTGTAAAGAAGCTTTTAAATACTAAGACTTCGGTTTTTGGTGCAGGGCTCAACTAGAAAGTTCCACCTTGCTATAAGTTATTTATTTGTGGTGAAAAGTATTCAGCAGATTTTTCATACCAAAAGGTAGCTTTCTCATAATCTGGGGCTGCTAAGCCTAATCCTTTGAAATATAACCAGCCTAAATTGAAACAAGCTAATTGATCATTTTGCTTAGCAGCTTTTTCATACCAATACCTAGCTTTTTCATAATCTGGCGTTTCAAATCCTTCTCCTTCTTGGTATATTAGACCAAGATTAAATTGGGCATTCAGGTGTCCTTGTTCAGCTGCTTTTTCATACCAGAATTTAGCCATGACGTAATCGGGGGCGGAGAAACCACTCCCGTCATGATAGAGGCGTCCTAAATTATTTTGAGCGTTAATATTGTTTTGCTCAGCCGCTTTTTTATACCAATATCTAGCTTCTGTAAAATTAGGGCTTTCTAAGCCTTCGCCATTGTAATATATCCAAGCAAGGTTATTTTGAGCATTAACATTCCCTTGTTCAGCAGCCTTCGTGAGCCAGTGTATTGCTTTGATATAATCAGGACTAGTTAAATCTTCTCCTTGCTTGTATTTCCAGCCAAGATGAGCTTGAGCTACGTCGTTACCGCTTTCAGCGGCTTTAATTAAGTTTTTGAAATGATTATCATCTGGTCTCAGATATCTTTTTCCATATATGTATCTGTCTTTAATTACGATTCTACACTTATGTGTTCACTGAAACAAAGCTAATAGTTGAAAATCAGGTACATTTTAGATTAAATGGTAGGTTTAGTATTAGAATAGTTCTACTGTGTTATGCCTAATATGTCGACTAAAGAGAAAATAGTTGCAGTTGCCTTAGATTTATTCCACGAGAATGGCATTAATGCTACTAGTGTGGATGATATTTTAGAAGCCTCGGCTACGGGGAAAAGCAGCAAAAATTCCTAAAGAAAATCTAAAGGAAGGTAGTGGAGTATTAGCTAGGTTTAGGTATTAAGGAGTTAGAGATTGGATCGTAGATATATTCTCT
>RFQS01000184.1 GCA_009924885.1 Pseudomonadota bacterium
GATCACGAGGACGACGAAAAGGCAGAAAATGAAGATTGCCGAGCAGTCCCTGCATGTTAAAATCTTAGTGTGTCAGAAAACATTACAAGTAAAAGTGCAATAGAGCTTAATAGAAGTTTCACGTCAGGTGAACTCACTGCTGAAGAGATAACTAAAGCCTTTCTAGAGAGAGCGACTAGACTAAATAAAGATCTTAATGCTTTTATATCTCTCTGTCCTGAACTTGCTCTACAAAAAGCAAAACTTCTTGATCAAAGATTAGCTAGGGGAGATGATCCTAAGAGCTTTGGGAAATTAGCTGGCGTCCCTATCGGCGTTAAAGATCTAATTAACATGATCGGCACTGAAACGACAGCAGCCTCTAATATTTTGAAGGGTCATAAATCTGTCTACAACGCGACTATCGTGAATAAAGTTATTAATGCTGGTGCTATTCCTCTCGGGAAACTAAATTTAGATGAGTTTGCGATGGGCAGTAGTAATGAAACTAGTGCTTTTGGTCCGTGTAAAAATCCATGGGATTTAAGTCGTGTACCTGGAGGTAGTTCTGGAGGCTCTTCGGCAGCCGTCTCAGCAGAATTAGTACCATTAGCTTTTGGGACAGATACAGGTGGCTCTATTCGCCAGCCCGCAGCCTATTGCGGTATCACTGGAATGAAACCCACATATGGAAAGGTTTCCAGATATGGCATTATCGCCTTTGCGAGCAGCCTTGACCAAGCAGGTCCTATGACGAAAGATGTAAAAGATAACGCATTATTACTAGAAGTGATGTCGGGTTACGATGCGAAGGATAGTACTTCTATTAACATTCCTGCTGAAAACTACCTTGATTACATAAAAGATAACTTTGAAAAAACTGGCAGCTTAAAAGGTTTAAAAATAGGCATTAGCGATGATTTATCAGCAGATAAGCTTGATCACGAGATGCGTTCAGCCCTGGATAATGCTATAAAAACCTACTTAGATTTAGGTGCTGAAATAGTAAAAGTGAAGCTGCCACATATTAAAGCTAGCCTAGCTTGTTATTATATAATCGCCCCAGCGGAAGCTAGTTCTAATTTGTCTCGCTATGATGGCGTGCGTTTCGGTCACAGAGCTGAGACTCAAGATTTAGAGTCCCTCTATAAAGAGTCTAGAACTCAATTCGGAAAAGAGGTTCAACGCCGTATCATGCTTGGTACTTACGTATTAAGCTCCGGATATTACGATGCCTATTACAAAAAAGCACAAGAAGTTAGAAGACTTATATTTAACGATTTCTCTAAAGCCTTTGAAGAATGTGATTTAATACTCTCATTAACTACTCCTAGTACTGCATTTAAATTCGGAGCCAAATCAGATCCGCTTGAAATGTATCTTTCAGACGTACTAACAGTTCCAGTAAATTTAGCAGGATTGCCGAGCATGTCTCTAAACGGCGGTTACGACAAGGAGGGCATGCCGATTGGCATACAGCTAGTAGGAAAAGCACTGGGTGAGAAGGTTCTGTACAATACAGCTTATGCACTAGAGCAAAGCTTAATTAAAGAACTTAAAAAACCTAGCCTCGCGAGCTTCGCTTAAATGCATGAATGATCTCTTCGCTAATTTGAGACAGACTTTCACTGACTCTATTTCTAACGAGCATATACTTACTTTTTTAAATAAAGTTCTAAATCAGGGTCAATTAGCGAGTTCCTATATTTTCAGTGGAGAAAACTGCTCTTCAGAAAAATATCTTATCGCTAAAGAATTAAATAAAATTCTTAACTGTGAAAAGAATTTAGCTTTAATTGATGACATTACTAATCAGCCTTATATAAATGAAAATAAAAGTAATAAACTAAGCACCGCTTGCAACTCCTGCCAAAACTGCAAATGGCTTACAGAAGATAAACATCCCAAAACTCCTTTACTGATTAACTTAGAGAAAGGAAAAAATATAAAAATCGAGGATATAAAAAAACTCCAAGATACGCTTTCACAGAGTTCTAGTTTCTTTAGAATAATTATCATAGACCCCGCTGACTATGAGTATCTTAATAAGCACTCAGCAAATGCCCTGCTAAAAAGCATAGAAGAGCCGCATCCTCGAACTTTATACCTACTATTCGCTTCTAGCAGTAAGAGCGTTTTAGGCACCTTAAAAAGCAGATCGCAGTGCTTGCAGATTTCCCCTGAGGCGGGTTTAAACTTGCACGTTTGCAAGCAATCTCTTGATGCGGGCTTGCATGAAATCAGCTCTGCTTCACTGCTTCAGTAAATGAAAATACTAATGAAAAAAACCTTCACTCTATCTTTAAAAAATATTATGACGATAATTCCTTAAATACTAAAACTAAAAATTTACTTTTCTCTGAAGAGATTAAAAAATTTAAAAGAGAAGATGTTCTTAAATTTTGCGAAGAACTAGAAGCGGAGCTCTACAAAGAGCTTGAAGAGAGGGTTTTATTAAATACGGGCAAGCAGGCTAATCAAGAAAATGCCAGTCTTAAAAATTTGAAAGATGACATAAGTCTTATCGAAAAATTAGAAACGGCTAAGCAAGAACTCAATGGTTATATAAATACTCAAGCTGTAATTCAAAAGATAGGACTGTTTTAGAGTTCAAAATAGTAAGTGCAGATTTGGTGCAGTGGGCTGTTTTAATTAGTTTAAACTGGCTTTACTCGCACGACTCATCTGCTCAGCAGCGATTCCGATAGACTTTAACTGTCCTTGAAGAGTTGCTGCTGCATTTTGAGTAATCTGACTCACTAACGGAGCAACTTGTTGGAGACCATTACCAGCATCATTTACAACTTGCCGAACTTCAGGACTAGTAGACATTTGATTTGCTAATGCAAGTAAACCCGCTGTAGTTTTAGCTTGAGCATCACTAGCATTTCTATTAACAATCTCAGCTGCTTGATCAGCTCCAGTTCTAAACAGATCTTTAACTCTAGCACTCATATTACTCAAGAAGCCTGTAATCTGGTCTGACTGCTGCTGAGACACTCCTAATTCCGCGAGTGGATCACGTAGCTTATTATATTTGTCCTCTATAAAAGCTGGCGTATCCGACATAGCCTCCACAAAAACTTTCAAAGCTGTTACAGCAGAACCACTATTAATCTTGGATTTAATTTCTTCGACAGATCTACCTAATAAAGCAATACTTTCATGTAAAAGTTCTTTCATGGCTGCAATATCCGTGCCAGTAATAGTTCTATCAGCACTAGTCACACTTGGATCACTTTTATCAACAGCCTTAAAAAGGCCAATAGCCAATTTCATAGCTGGAGCAGCTGGAGAACCAGAGTCTGCAACATGCTTTGCAGTATCTAGGGAGAGTCCATTAAGTACATCTAAGGATTGAGCAGTATTAATTAAGACCTGCTTTAAATTCCCTAGTGGATTAGATTCATCACCATTAATAGTTTTCACTAGAAAATTTACTTGTTTTTCTGATATCTGTTGCAAAGCTTCCTGTGAAGTCTTATGTTTCACCAAAGCAGCCAAACCCAAAGGTGGAGTTATAAGAAGAGCGGCAAGAGTAGATAACTTATTCCCCATAACACTATCAGCAAGGGAATTACGCTCTGCTAAATATTTTTTATACAATGGAGAAATTTCCTGATTGATCTCAGTCCAAGCTTGTGGGATTTGCACTGCACTTGCAAAACTACTGATCTGGTCTGGAGCTAATGATGGAGAAGAAAGCCCAACGGCTTCTCTTGGGATCTGATTAGGAATAGGTTGATTTAGAACTGAGTTCGGCTCTGGAGTAAAATTACCTTCTTCCTTTTCCTTAGCAAGCTTCGATGCTAACGTACGATCATGTAGGGAATCAAGCCCCTTTGCAGATGGAGAACCATCCACTACACTGAGATCCTTTGATGAATCTATTAAAGCTTTGTTTTCTGAACTCTGCTTAATACCTTGCATCAAAGTATCTGCAAGATCAACACCCGTCGATTTGGGTTGATTCAGTGAAGAATTATTAACAGGTAGATTATTAGAATTAACTGAGCTTAGCGGATCTGACATAAAGTAACAAAACCTAATTTCTAATTATTATACAAAAAAAATAACAAAAATGTAAAAAAATAAATAAGACTTGAGGAATTCAAGCCATTGAAATTTACCAACTAAGAATATATCACCATAAAGACTGGTAGAAAATAAAGAAAAACTTATATTCTACGCTCGTTATTCTGGATTTTAATATGATCTAAAACCTTACCAGAATCACCTAAGAAGTTAACTGTCATAGACTCTGGTTTTATTTTTAAAATTAAAGCACCCGGCTTACCAAGTGCTTTAGC
>RFQS01000185.1 GCA_009924885.1 Pseudomonadota bacterium
TTCGCAGAAGACAAAGAGCCTGAATCGCTTGGCGGCAAGCTTATAGCCCTAGTCGATAAACTTGATAATATAATCGCTTATTTTGCAGCCGGAAAAATCCCGAAAGGCTCTGCTGATCCTTTTGCATTAAGAAGACAAGCCAATGGCCTTCTACAAATTATCATTCATGGAGAGCTGAAATTCAATCTAGAAGAGTTTTTAGAGAAATTTATAAATTTAAATCCTATATTTTTAAAAAATTCAGAATTCTCCGCAGATGAATTATTAAGCAAGCTGCGTGAATTCCTAGAACAAAGGCTGGAATTCGTTTTTGCAATACACCATAAAAATCCTGCAATAAATAAAGCCGTTATTAACACAGACAAACCTCTTCAAAATTTATATAACAGACATAGGGTTATTCATTTCATGAATGAATTTGTCGAAAACACAGAAATTGGAGTTTGCGAGCAATCGAACTACGGGACTGCTCGCAAACGTGCAAGTTCAAGGCTGAGGAGGACGAATGACCGCAATGTACTCGGGGTACATGAGGATCATGAGGACAACGAAAACGCAGAAATTGGAGTTTGCGAGCAGTCCCCTTATGCGGAATTTTCTCAGGCTGCTATTAGAGTCAACAGCATGGCAAAATCTTTCAAGGATTTTAATAAAAGCAATATAAAAATTGATAATTCTTTATTCAAAGAAGCAGCAGAGCAAGAACTATATAAAGAATTAGAGACTTTAGAACCTAAGCTCAGAAAGCACTTTAATACTGAGTTAGACTTTAGCATCAAAGATTTAAACAGCATAAGCTCTAGCATTAATAATTTCTTTGAGCATGTACTAGTTAATGACACTGATTTAAAAATCAAAGAAAATAGACAAGCTCTTATTTATAGACTAGATGAAGCTTTTAAGAATATCGCTGATTTTTCTTTACTAAAGTAGTTATCAATATAAATCCCAGAAACCACTTCTAAAATTCAGTGAGCCTATAAACTGTCCATTCATCCATAGGAGCCGCTCCTAAAGAGTTTTTATAAAACTCAATACTAGGAGTATTCCAGTTGAGCACTGACCACTCGATGCGCCCGCAATCTTTTTTACGAGCAATATCTTTCAATATCTCGAATATAGCTTTACCGACACCCTTGCCTCTCATTTCGGGCTTTACATAAAGATCTTCCAGATAAAGACCAGGCCTAGTGAGAAATGAAGAGAAATTAAAGAAATATAATGCATAACCAATTAAGTGAGATTCCCATTCTGCAAGTAAAACACTTGCAACCTTAAAATCTGAATCAAAAAGATATTTCGCTAAAAGCTCTTCAGACCCCGTAACAAGATGTGTCAATTTTTCATACTCGGCAATCTCTTTTATAAGGGAAAATATTCCAGAAACATCTATGGGTAAAGCTTCTCTAATTTTCAACATTATTAAATTATACGCCAAGTGGCTTTAGCAGAGATGATCTTCCGCCCATCTGAGATTTAGAGGATTTTTCTAAATTTTCTTTAAGCCTTAAGATGGCAGTCTCAATATCTTTAAAATTGATTGATTTATCTACCTTCGCCAAAGCATCTACCCCAGCTCGCTTCGCTTTACTGACACGCAGATCTACTAATGCGAGCGCATCCTCAATAATATTATTTACATGCCTTGGAGAAAATTCAAATTTTGAAAATAACTCAAGAAGAGGGTTCTTGTTGTTCTCAAATTCAGTAAGCCGTTCGGACTTCATTTCCATTTTTTTAAACTCAGACAATAGAATTCCATAATTCTGTTCTGGAGTAGCTGTTGGGAAAGCAATAGTAATCTTCATCCTGCTTTTTACCGCCCCATCAATTTGGCCAGAATTAGTGGCGAGAATAACAGGTACGCCAGATTCATCAATTTGTTTAAGAATGGTGTTTACAATATCGTTACGATACTGGACTGAAGAAGAATTAAAGCTACCTGCAGCATCAGATCTTTGAGATAAAAAAGTGTCTGCTTCATCAAAAAATAAAAGGCTGATTCTTTTTCTTAGCTTCCTCAAATAACTTAATCAAATTATTTTCAGTTTCACCCATGTACTTAGACATTTGGTCCGAGCCCACAAATTTAAGCTCCTTACCCATTTTTTCAGCAGTGAACTTCGCAATTTCAGTCTTACCCACTCCAGGAGGCCCAGTAAATAACATAGTCGGTGACTTTTGCTTACGATGACTTAGTTTTAGTTCTATGTTACTTCGATCTGAAGCATCTAAAAAGCGTGATATCCCGTTAAATAGAACTTCCCTAAATTCGGCTGAAGGGAATATCATATCTTTATCTGGATTAAAGTCTGTCTTGGAATGCTTTTCAGGAATTAGCTTTTTAGCAGCTGGGTTTAACACTTCCTTGTAAAGAAGATTTATTAATATCAAAGGAAGACCTAAGGCAAACCCAAGGATTTGCTTATCCTTTGAAGAATTTTGATCTAAAATTGCATTAAAACTCAAAGCCGCTCCAACTAAAGGAGCCGCAGTCCCCAAGAGCTTTTTTGCTGGATGTCTTTCAAAGTCAACAACTTTCCTCGCCAATGTCTCTGGCAATGATAATCCTTTCTCTTGCTCATCAACCTTAGTCTCCTTACGCGGCTGCAAGTCTGAAAATCTCAAAGCTGCAACACCCTCGTTATTATCAGGCTTCAGCTCAGGCTTGCCATTCAGCACTGGAGTTTTACTCTGAGTCCGAGTCACAACCATATCTAGAATTCAGCCTCTGGAATCCAAGAACGAATTCCACTAATATACTCAAAAAAGATTCTTAGATAAAAAAACCTCTCGCCTTTGCACAGAGGCAATTTAGACCCTGTTAAGACATCATATTTTACAAGACTGTTAGATTCCATATCAAAAAAGACCTGTAAATTTTCACTCAGAATCTCGATTTTTTTTTCATCAGGATAAATCTTAATCTTGCGTCCTTTTTCAAAGATCGTCATATACCCCGAACCCAATCCAGAAGATGATTCAGAATCCGCAGAATCACCATTATAAGGAGAAGAGCGGTCATAAACAGCTAGCTGAAAATCTTTAAGTATTTTTAAATCCGCCATGCTTAAAGTAGTAATATGTATTTAGTTTAGCATGTCGTACATACGTATTGCCGATTAATGGTCAATCAAATTTACATTGAAAATAATTCTTTAGCAAAATAACTAAGAATAATATCCGCCCCAGCACGCTTAATGCTAATCAGTGACTCATAAATAGCTTTCTCACGAACAGTTAAACCCGCACTGACAGCTGCTAATATCATCGAATACTCACCGCTCACTTGATAAGCGACTACTGGCACTTTAGAATTTTTTTTAGTCTGATGAATAATATCTAAATACCAGCCAGCTGGCTTTATCATCACCATATCAGCCCCTTCTTCTAGATCTAGTTCCAGCTCTTTTAAAGCTTCTAAAGAATTAGCTGGATTCATCTGATAAGTTTTTTTATCCTTTGGAATTTTTTCATCTATATGATAATTCGCTGTTCCCATCGCATCACGAAAAGGTGCATACAAGCTAGATGCGTATTTCGCGGTATAAGACATAAGCATGGTATCTTTAAAGCCCTCTGTTTCAAGTGCAGTCCTAATGGCTTTCACACGGCCGTCCATCATATCAGAAGGACCTAAAATATCAGCTCCAGCTGCGGCTTGCACTAAAGCCATCTTCTTAAGTACATCTACCGTTTCGTCATTTAGAACTTTACCTTTTGCTAAAAGCCCATCATGACCATGATCCGTATATGGATCTAGTGCAACATCAGACATAATAAGCATTTCAGGAAATCTCTTCTTAATCTCCCGAATAGCTTTACAAGTAAGATTATTTGCATTATAACTTTCAATCGCTTGATAATTTTTAAGCTCATTAGGTGTAATCGGGAAGAGAGCTATAGCTTTAATACCAAGTGACAGTAATTCTTCCACCTCACTTAAAAGTCTTTCTATACCAAATCTAAAAATACCAGGCATCGCTGCGATCTCTTCATAAGCGTTCTTCTCATCTTTAATAAAAAGAGGATAGATAAAATCATTTACCGAAAGATTATTTTCTTGAACTAAATCTCGAATTGCTTTAGACTGCCTTAAGCGTCTTGGTCGAAGTAACATATAACTTAAGTTTAACTCAAAGTAAAATTAAAACAGCCTTACCATAATGATAAATAATCAAAAACCTCTAAATAAAAAACTTGAAACCCGTTCCCTTAACAAACATTAAACATTTATCTTTTAAATTTTTCATGAAAGGA
>RFQS01000186.1 GCA_009924885.1 Pseudomonadota bacterium
CAACTCCGTTTAAGCACGCGTGATGGCTGATTTTATTATAGTATTCATCTGAATATAGAGGGTGATTAGGTCCTAGATTTAATCGAACAATAAGATCTTTATTATGAAATTCGTTCTGCCAGTTTATTTTTAATGCTGATTGCCCGTTCCCTATAATAGCTATGTTCATTCATCATTAATTATAGGTACATACACTGAGCAATAATAAGGCCTTACATCTTTTGTAGAATATTTAAAGAATGTTCCAGGAAAAGCGCGCATCTGTCTGTTACAATAATTTGCAGCTCCTCTAACAGCGGAATTTTCATTATTTGCTTTAATAATCTTATAGAAAGTTGATGTTGGATTGATGTTCCAGTTACAATCCGGATCATCAACATCAATTCTCACTTGCCAGATATTTTCTCTTGAAGCTTTATTAATTTTTGCCATAAGAACAATATATTACTTCTGGTCTAGTTATGCATGGTACCCAGTCATAAAACGATTTTCCTTCATTATCAGTCCAATACTGTTGACCTTTAAAGACTTGGGACGGCTCCATGGCTAGCATATCTACTTCAAGTTTTACCATAGTCTCCTTAATTGTATAATCTCTAATAATATCATCTTGCGTTTTCTCTTTTATTGGTTGATCAAACTGCTTTAATAGCTCTTCTAAATTATTCGGCCCTGTATGATAAACAGGGGGGCTGTAAAATGAAAAGTTTAAAACAGTATTAAGAATTTTCGAAATAGTGAGCATAAAATTATGAAGCATATTCCTCCTAAAAACCCTAGCGCTATTAAAAATAGACCTAGAGAACAATTATTAACAAATGCTTTCGTGGCTAAATAAAAAAATTCTTTTATTTTTATCATACTATGCATTAATTAATAATATTATATCCGCCCTCATTCCATGGTGCGGATTCATAATAAGCAATTAAATTTCCTAATCTCCTTACCTCTTCTACACTCTTTTCATCAGACGATCTTAGTATTTCAATATATTTTTTAAGACTAATTATCAACTCCTTTATATAAGGCTCTCCAAGAGTTAATGTTTTTGTTCTTGTCATATTTAAATATTCTATATGCAAGGGTTTTCTTCTCCACAGGAAAGAGTAGAGATAGACAATACGTATTTTTCTGCATCCTCTAAGGAATCAAATGTCTTGACTATAGAATTGTCATCTTTTAAAACTTGATACTCTGGTAGCCTACCATCGTATACCTCTTTAATCTTTAATGACATATTCTTCTCTCAAGCTAACATCTCGGGAAAGGCTATTTGTAATAATAGCAGATTCCTTAATTTGTATTAAATCATTAACGGAAAGACGGGCTTCGGGCATACCGACATTAAGCATCCAACACAAAGCAAATACGCTAACGGGGTCCCACATTATTGAGAATCCTGATAGATAAATATTTGTGCTAAAGTAATCTCGCTACCTACTTTGTCTTGAACAATTTGTCTTGCTTCTTCGCTAGAGCCAGCATTAACCTGCTCATAGCCTAAAAAAATTCTTCCTCTATTTCCAAACTCATATTTTTCAAAGCAATATTTCATATAATTATTATAAAGGAATATTATTTCTTTGCAAGTCTTTTATAATTTAGATCCCACAATCCCATCTTTCGCTGAAAATCTCTTTCTTCAAAATCGGCTCTGGCTCTATAATACGCTTCTAATGATTTTTCGCTCTCAATATCCCTATAAGAGTCAACCCACCCCAGATCTTCTCCCATATACTCAGATTCAATATACCTAAGACCCTTAAGTTTCTTGCCTTTAAACTTCTTCTTGTCTCCAATTTTAGGCACAGGACGTTAACTCCTCAACAATGTCTTCTTTAGATGCGAGCGATGCCTTATGATAAATGGTATCAAAGGACTCATCATTGTAGCAAATCCTGTTGCAGTTACCTAGCCACGCTTCATCAAGGTCTATAATCCTATTGTCTCGCTTAAGCTTATTCCAATTAACTACTTGCCAGCATCCAAAATATTCTCCGTGATTAAACGGCTTATCAAGCTTACCTTTACACGTTGTAATGATAGCATATTCCACAACCGTATTTTTAAAAAGCTCTTTTGCTTTCTTCTCTTCTCTTAACAATTGCTTTTGATATCTCTTATCCTCCTCCATACCACTGTAGGGCTTATACCAAAATTCCATATGATATACCTTCTTGGTCTCCGCCAGTCCATTAGCTTCAAACTGAACATTCATCCAAGTATACTTCTTAGGGTTAATTAATTTGTAGATATATGCACTCATCGATTTCTTTTTAATGCTTTTTCAACCAATTTAATAAAATATTGGTAATCTTTATCATCTTTTTGTTCAATATATTTCAACATCTCATTAATAATACCAGAAAACTCTGCTCCTACCATTACATGTTTTTCTAGATTTTTCTGAAGCTTTGCATTTTCCTCTCGAAGACTTTCAAGAGCTTCCTCAAACATTCTATCTCCATACCCCATATTATTCAGTCTCCTTAAACTCTAAATACATTGCAACATTCTTGATACTAGGATGGATATTCTTAAGCTTAAATCCTGGTGAGCATTTACACATATTACAACCTGCATAAGGGCTAAAGCTTCGGTTATAAAACCCGCTATGGTTAAGCCACTCTGAAAGTACCTTATAAAAGCCAGGGAAATCCCAAGACGTCTCGCTATCGTTATTCAAAGCACGACACTCAATTTCAGAACCTAGAATAAGAAGGTAAGTATTCATAATCTTAACTTCCTTGCGGTTATAGATACGCCATTCTTTATCTAGGGCCTCGTCATTGCCTTTAGGACCGGGTTGAAGTTCTTGATGATAATACTTAACGGAGGAATCTAGCTCATGAGGACTGCGTTCACCGCTAATAAAAAGATAGTTATTTTTAGTAGAACGACGATCAGAGTAACGAGGTCGAAACGATAGATTAGCTTGAAGCCTGCCATTAGGAAGACGTAGGAAGTTATTGGTATCGTAAACATCAAACATAAAGTCTTTGTTATAAAGACGGTCGAAATAGCTATCGTTAATAACGTTTATGTCTTCCACAATCATCATACACCTATTGTAGTAGAATTTTAATTTTGGTCAAGCTTTTTTTTCGTTAACTAATGATTCTATCTCTTTAACTTCATCTTCTGTAAGTTGATCAACTAAATCAGGATTATACTGAATCCGTTTTAAAATTTTTAGAGCTTCCTTTTTAGTCATTTTAATTCTAATCTCTTTTCAATTTCTTGTTGTATAGCAATGTCGAGCTTTTCATTCATCCATTTATAAAGGTAATTCTTCTTGTAAAGTCTCTTATAATCTTCTCCAACTTCTTTTCCTGCTTTATAAGTAACCTTCTCTAATTTGTCTTCTAAGTCCCAATCTAGCTTATGACGAAACGCTTTAGATGTATATACATTAAATGCTTGCTCCAGAGGTAAACCTGACTTAATAAGTCCGTTCAGGAATGCATTAGCAACAATTTGTGCACACCTGTCAAACGAAATGCTTCGTTGCAGAATATCAACACTATTGCCTGAAAAAGAAGACCCAGTGAAGTCTATGTATTTGCTGTTCACGCCATTAGCTCCTTCATACGCTCTCTACTCTCTAACAATTCTACAATAGAAGAAACATATCTACTAAAGTCCTTTCCACATTCCTTCCAGATACCAAACAGTTCATGATTAACGTCTGAGGAACTTATACCACACCCCTCGGGAAGCATCCCGCTTTTCATAATACTATAAGCCCCCGCCGACCTGCAATTAACTCGAATTACAATAGGCATACTATTCATCATATCTGCCCACTCCTCCCAATCTTTTATAAATGTATCTTTTTGTTTTTTCATCATACCCATATTATATCGGAACCTTGAATTCTGTCAAGCTTAAAAGAATTTTCTTCTTCTTTTAATATTTTTGTCAGCCCGGGTAGCTCTAAAACTTTTAAATCCATGATCTTCTCTCATTTGACGAGCATATTCCTTTGAATAAGATACCCACGGATTTCGCCTATCAAAAGTCTGACGAGGCTTAGAAGTTCTCATTAATATTTTTTACGCTTTTTTCCCTTATCAGAGCGCTGTGCTCTACACTTTAAACCACTCCACTTTCTCCAATATGCAGCAGCGCTTTTATTATCTTTATTACCGAATGTATTTTATGCCACTTTGTACCTTTTTAAAATTGATATAAAGGAATTAAAATATATGCTATAAGTATGATACGTAGTCTTTACAGCATGCCTTCTTTGTTTTTAAA
>RFQS01000187.1 GCA_009924885.1 Pseudomonadota bacterium
TGGGGTTCTCTTTAATTTACCAAGTGCATTATCTGGCTTAAAAACATCTATAAGGCTCTCAGAGATATATTTATTACTATCACTAATGAAATCCTGCATTGCTACTTCATCAGCAAAAAAAGCCCGATTAAATCCTGTAACACTCGCATAAATAGCTTTCAGGATATGCGTTTTACCAGAAGCATTAGCCCCTATTATCAGATTTAATTTAGGTGAGAAATTAAGCTCTAAATCTTTAAAGGCTGTAAAATTCTTTAATTTTAGATTCCTAATCATAGCTGCACGATATTACCTTTCTCTATCTCTTTTATTATCGCTGTTTCAACAGCATTTAAGTAATTAGATAAATCGTCGCTATTCTTAATCGTCTTCTTTTTAAAAGAGATATTTACATCTGCAACTCTCACCATAAGTGGCTGAGAGACTAGTTTAGTATTATCTTTCAGTTTCACCGCAATAGCTGAATTAGATTCCTTCTCTTCATTTTCTCCATCGATTGTCGGTCTCTGAGTGACTTCCTTTGAATGAATTAGAGTTAGATAGTTTTTAAAAGTGTTTCTCTCAAATTCACTTAATATCTGATTAATATTCGCAAGATTATTTTCTTCATCAATCCGATCTTTTATTCGCTTAAAATCTACTGTGATCCGTTCTAGTTCAGATTTTCCTAAGAGATTAAAATTCTCCTCCGCTTCTAATGAAGAGCTTAGATTACTAAGCTTAATTAAATTTTCTTCTCTACATTCACGTAAAACCATTTCTAAATTAGCACTGAGTTCTTCATAAATATCTTTAAGCTTCTTTAGAGAAGAGCCTTTCAAGAGTTCTGTATCATTTAAAAGATTCTGCATTCCTTCGAGTAAATCTTCTTTCAAAATAGAAATGTTTATTTTATTTTGTTCATAAAATTCATAGGCTTTATCGAAAATTTCTTTCTGCGTATTACTATTAAAGAACTTAATAACCGTATCTAAATTCTCTTCTTTTAATTTTAATAAGCCTTCTGAGGAATTTAAAAAATCACTAAAATAATAATCCTTATCAAATTTAGTAGATGACTCTAAACTCTCTAATGCCTCTAAACTACTACTAAGAAATTTATATTTTTGTTTTTGGCTTAGATAGTTCTTCTTAAAATCACTTAGCAGCTCCTCTGCATAACTTTTATAATCACTAACTAATGCTTTCGGATCTTTAGTCTCAACTGGTCTTAGAGAGAAGTCTTTCAGAAAATTAGAGAATTTTTTAATTAGTTCTGGCTGAATATCTGAATTAGGCGTAATGATAATGTCTGAAATCAAACTGCTATTTAATAAATTATCAGCAAGCTTCTTTTTATCTAAATACTCTCCCCTGAAATGAGCTTCTAGCTTAGAGTTTATAAAAAGCTTAGCTATAATACAGAGGCTTGATATTTGGGACCAGCCATAAGGTACTATTTTAAATTTATCCACTATCTCTTTCACAGATATTCTTATAGCGTTTCTATGTTTCTCATTTATAAAATTGAGTACTTCCTGCATATCTTCAGTGATAAGTAAGGCATCAGAATAGACATCTTGGTTTGCTATAGCTTTAATATCAGCTTCTAAATATATTCTATCTACCAGCTTTAGCTGCGGGTATGCTGCTTCTATTAACTTCCCGAAACCGTTAGTAATAATATCTTTAAGCTCACCAGCAAGCTCAATGCTTCTACCAGAGACATAAAAATTGGCTTCTTCACAGAGTGTGACTATTCTTTTTTCTATATCTTTCTTTCTATTTTCATTTTGAGTTTTCTTAATATCTAAAATGCTTTTATGGGATTCTAATTCTCGAGAAGAATAATTATTTTTATAGAACTTTTCTGTCTGTATAAATATATTTATATCCTTGATTAAATTAGAATCTTGTTTTAATTGAATAACTAATTCTCTTGAATTAAGTGAAGCTGTTTTAACTTGAGCTTCTGTAAAATTAGTATATGGGGTTACTAAGTGAATAGCTAACTCTGAATCCCTGCCATAGAGACGATCATCGACCTTTATCGCAAAATCATACTCTTGCTTATTTTTAGCATACGATATTTTCTTCTTAGTACTTAACTGCTCATCAAAAATTGTCCGTTTAAATATATCAGCTAGCTCTGTCTTATCAATTTCAGTATCCTTAATCTGCATCTCAATATTTTTCTCTTCATTAGTCAGATAGGTATAAATCTCAGCCTGCCTTTCAATGTAAGAATCATTCTCTAGCTTATTAAGAGACTCTTGAACCTGAATCCTCAGCTGCTTTAAATCGACATCTAAATTATCAATTAGTAAAATGCTGATATTCTGAACACTCGCTTTAAAATCCTTTTCTTTGTACCTCACAAGAGCTAAAATCTTTAACACTTTTAGTGTAAATTCATCCATTCTTTTTGCAGCATTATCAATGGTGGTAGTAATGCTAGTTTTCAAATCTTTGATTTGATCATACATCTTATCGAAAGTCACTAAGAATCCTAAATCTTCATCTAATAATTCCTGAGCGATTTTCTGAAAGACAAAGATTAAAGTTCTATTACCCACGGACTTATGCTGACCAGTAAAAGCATTATTCTCAGAGAGGCTTTCGATAACAGTTTGAAAAAGCTCATATTGATAAGGCAAAAATGGATAAGAATTCACATACTCATCTATAGTGAAATCCTTATTAGTTTTCCCAGAACCTTCTCCAAAAGAGAAGAGTGTTTTTAAACTAGCTTCATGTCTTTGGAAAATATTCAAAAGCGGCTCTCTTGCAGCTTCATTCTTCTCTAGAACCCTCTTCTGAACTATCTCAGACACATCTGAATTGTTAAGCTTAAGCTGCACCGCGAATCTTGCTTGAATTTTACTAAAATCATGCCCTTGAAATTTGCCGACACATTCACTAACTGCTTCCTGAGAGGTTACCACTAACCAAGCTCTCCCTTTAGTTTTAGTATTTAAGCTCTCAGCTAGGCTTTGGAGATTAACCATTAACTTAGTGTTATCTGCGATAAACTGTCCTATTTCATCTACGAAGAAATTCAAACGAAAACCTTTATCTTGCTTGTCTATAAAAGCTTTCACCATTTCCGCAAAGGTATCTATAGAGACAGTAAAGTCATCTCTATATTTATCTAGAATTTTTTCCTGTTTTGATCCCGTAATCTTAAAATAGACTTGGTCTACCTCATTAGAAAAACGTGTCGCTCTTTCTCTACCTTCATTTTTCCATTTAATACCAGTATTACTTTCGAACTCAGAAATAAAATCTGTGAGTAAATTTTCAGAATCTAAATCTCGCTCAAACTGAGCTATATAAGCCTGTTCGGGATAGTAACCACATTCTTCATTAAACACCTTTAGAAAAGCTGAAAGCAGGATATCAAAATCCGTTTTTTTATTTACTATATCTGCCTTCTGATCTATATTAAATAAAATACTGCGAGACCGCCTAGCAACTGCTCGTTCTAAGAGTCCTAGCGTGAGATCAGAATTTGGACTATTTAGTTTTTTTAATTTCTCTAAAAACAGCTCAGAGCTTTTACATGATTCTAATGGTTTATCTTCAAGAACGATGGAAAGCATTTTTAATAAATGAGATTTACCAGAACCAAAATGACCAGATATCCAAACACCGTTCACTACTGGATTGTTATTATATTCTTCCAAAAAAGCTTCTATATGTTTTTCAATATTGTCAGAAATAACATATTCCTTAAGCTCCTCTTCAAGGTTAGCCAGAGAGCTTTCATCAGCTTTGATTACTGGATCAATTGCTCGGTTAATGTCCTGTAAAAATATTTCTTGTAGTTTCATTTATAAATTTAAATCCTCTATATTAAACGCACGGTAATGATGATCGTAATCCAGACGGCTAAAGAGTCTTAAATAAGTTCCCTTGTCATCACTTTGGCAGTAGATACCTGGAAAAAATATTAACACCACTATTTCTTTTACCTTACAGGAAAGATTTTCCAAGAGCTTACTTAATCTAAGATATGGAAAAACCTCACCTACTCCAGAGATAAGAAGAAGTTCTGGTTTTAATTTTTCACATTTATCCCCAATCTTTTCAGCTACTTTTTGAGAAGTTAATACACCCTGCAAATCTTCAATGAAGCGTTTTTTATCTCGCGCAGCTTCAGTCTCTAAAAAATATTTCAGATCATCAAGATTATTATCTAATAACTCTAGGGAAAGCTCATATAGATTAATGGACAGATGCTTAATATCATTTTTAATTAAGTGAGACTCTAAGCTACGA
>RFQS01000188.1 GCA_009924885.1 Pseudomonadota bacterium
CTTTAATACTGATAGTTTCAAATGGAAATCTAGGATATATGATTTTGGCTCTGGGGTATTTAATCTAAATTTTGAAACTACTGTTCAAAAATACCATCCAGGAGTCACCTTACTTTGGATTGGTACTTTCTCTGTTAAAATATTCAACTTTTTAAACGAAAACTTTAGCGTTCCAAGGCTGATGGAAAATACACCAGAGTTTATATTTTCTCTCAACTTCCATCAAATTTTTTGGGTAGTTATCTTTTATGGACAGTAAATTATTTAATTCTCTTTTTATAGTTTTTTCGTGATCTAATTTATAGGCTACTTGAACATAGACTCTGTCAGTATTTGCTTTTTCAGCAATAAAATCTATTTCCTGATCTTTAGCTAGTTTACCTATGGTGACTTTTTTATATCTACGCAGCAGTTCTAAGTAAACTAAGTTTTCTAATATTTTAGCTATATCATTAGCTCTGTAGCCGATTAGTGCATTCCTAATACCGAGATCATTAAAGTAATATTTTTCATTAGTCTGAAAAACCTTTTTCCCAAGCACCTCTGATCTAGAGACCTGATGAATGAAAAAGACATTATTTAAATATTTTAGATAGGAGATTATGACCGAAGGTGAAATACTGAGATTTTCAGACTTTAAATAATCAGAAATACTTTTAGCTGAAAAAAGGCTACCCGTGTTATCTGCCAAGAACAGTATTAGTCTTTCTAGAAATACTAGGTTCCTAATTTCATAGCGTGAGACTATGTCTTTTAATAATATACTGCTGTAAATCTCTTTTAAGTAACTGTATCTAAGCTCCTCATTCTCCTCAAGATTAATTAGATAGGGCATTCCACCGTACTGTAGATATTTCAGTAAACTTTTTTTACCGCTTTTTAATTTATGAAAATTCAGAAACTCTGTATAGGAAAGGCTATAAATCTTAAAACTAATATACCTGCCACCAAGACTATTAGCGATATCACTAGAAAGTATATCAGCATTGCTTCCCGTGATATAGATGTCGTAATCACCATTAGCATTAAGGCTTCTAATCGCTTTATGAAATTCTTGGATTTCTTGGACTTCGTCTATAAATAGATATTTTTTATTCTTAATATTTTTAAAGCGTTTTTGTACAGTGTCAATAAGGTCTTCATAGTTTCTAATGCCGTCAAATTCATACAGTTCTTTATCTATATATAGAATGTTTTTATCTGTAGTCTTTTTTTCTTTTTTTACTAACTCAATAGTCTGTTTTAGAATGTAACTTTTTCCAACTCGTCTCTGTCCAATTAGAACTTTAATCAAATCTTTGCCTATGTAAGGTTTGATTAGCTTTTCATAATGAGATCGTTTTATAAAAGTTTTCATTATACTTAAAAATATACCAAGTTTTACTTAAGTTTTGAGTATAGTGAAAATATTTAGATTTAAAATTTTCTCAGTTGAATACACTGTTTTTTTATAAACTTAAGCTAACTTCGTACCATTAGGTACATCTCTCTCTGCTGAGGCTAAAACCACGGCTTTGTCATTACCTAAAATGAAGCCAGTAACAAGAATTTCAGACATAAAGTCTGCTATCTGTCTAGGAGCAAAGTTACATACACAGAGGACTTGGCGATTTAGCAGTTCTTCTTTCGAGTAAAGCCTAGTGATTTGTGCGCTAGATTTTTTAATACCTAATTCTGGACCTAAGTCTACCCAGAGTTTGTAAGAAGGGTTTTTAGCTTTTTCGAAGGTTTCAACCTTTGTAATAGTGCCGATTCGTAGGTCTACTTTTAAAAAATCATCGAAACTAATAATTGTTTGCATGATCATAAGATTTTAACTGATAACTCTTTTGAAAAACTTTACTACTTATTTTACAGGCTGGCTTTTTGATATATTCTCTACCAAGTAATTTCAAAGCTATACTTTAAATATGTCTGCTACCCTAAAGCGAGATTTAGAAAAAACGATAAAAGAATTACTTCAGGATTTTCCGTGTGTAGTACTTCTAGGAGCTCGGCAGGTCGGTAAATCTACCCTCTTAAAGAAAGTATTGCCAAATGCTGAATTTGTTGATTTAGAGAGAAAAGACACTCTTGAGATGTTGAGTGCTGAGCCAGAATTGTTTTTAAGAGAAGCTTCCTTGCCCTTGATTATTGATGAAGCTCAATTCTGCCCAGAACTCTTTCCAGCTCTAAGGGTTAAGATAGATGAAGATAGAAAAAAACATGGACGTTTTTTAATTAGTGGCTCTAGTTCGCCGCAGCTTCTTAAAAATATTAGCGAATCATTAGCTGGCAGGGTAGCTATTTTAGAAGTCCCAACTTTAACTTGGTCTGAGGCTTTTGAGCTTCGCTCATCTAAATTTTATGATTATTTAGATAAACCTGAAAAATTTATAAATCTAAAAGCACTTTATAAGCTAGAAAAGCTTCAGGAGTTAGCTTTGTTTGGCTTATATCCAGAGGCTTTTCTGAAAAGAAAAAAATTATCATCTTACGATACTTGGGTTAGATCATATTTTGATACTTACATAGAAAGAGATATTCGCACTTTATTTCCTAATTTAAAATTAGATAGTTACAGAAGGTTCATTAAAATGCTGGCTTTCTCTTCAGGTGAGCTTTTAAATGCTTCTAGCTTCGCTCGTTCTTTAGATATTTCTCAACCTTCAGTGAAAAATTATATGGAAATAGCAGAAGGGACTTTTCTTTGGCGGCGTTTAGATTGTTATCGTGAAAATGCAAAAAAACGTCTGGTGCAAATGCCTAAAGGGCATTTAAGAGATAATGTGATTTTAAATTATCTTCTTAATATCAATACTGTAGATGATTTGAAGTCTCACCCACAGTTTGGAAGGATTTGGGAAGGTTTTATTATAGAGCAGATTATTAAAAATCTTGATCAGAGACTCTGTAAACACAAAGAATTTTTTTATAGAACCCATAATCAGGCTGAGATTGATTTAATAGTTCAGGGACGCTTCGGCTTAATACCTATAGAAATTAAATCTGGATTAAGCGTGAAGAGGGAGCAGTTAATAGCGATGAAGAACTTTATAGAAGAACATAACTGCCCTTATGGAATACTGATTAACAGTGCAGAAAAGGTTTTAAAGTTATCAGAAAAAATATATCAAGTGCCAGTGAGTTTTATTTAAGGTAATGATAGAGAGCTTTTAAATGGCTATAATATTTTAAAGGAATCTCTTTATCATTCATCTAAAGCCTCAATGTAAGAAAGCATTTGGCGAGGATTAGTGATATGAGTATCTTGGCGTTTTTGCTCATCATTAGCGGCGCAAACTAATATTTTTCCATATTTTAAATCAGGGAAGGTTTTTTCAAAGTAATCTAAATTTTTTAAAAAATCCTTCGTAAAGGTTTCAGCAGATTTGATCTCTATAGGTAAATAATGGTTCCCGATGTTATAAATAATGTCAATTTCTTTCTGTGAGCCATCTCTATAAAAACAAAGATTGTTTTTTTTGCCATTATTATAGCGGTGCTTAATCAGTTCATTTACAACTAAATTTTCAAAAAGATTCCCTCTCAAAGGATGACTGTGAAGGTGTTTCTCTTTCTCTATATCCAATAAGTAAGCTGCAAGCCCTGTATCGTAAAAATAAATCTTCGGTGATTTAATAAGCTGCTTTTTAATATTAGTAAAAAATGGCGGTAGCAGATAAATAATATAACTGGCCTCTAGTATACTGATCCATTCTCTAATAGTGTTGTGTGACAAGCCTAGATCGTCTCCTAGATTTTGATAGTTAAGAATCTGTCCAACTCGTCCAGCACAGAGTTTTAAAAATTTCTGGAATAAATGTAAATTTTTTAATTCACTAATCTCTCTTACATCCCTCTCTACATAGGTTTTTACATAATCTCTCATGAAAGCTTCTACTGGAATGTCTTCCTCGTATAATTTAGGATAGCTACCCTTAAAGATAAGCTCATCATAAGAAGGGGGTTCTTTATAATAACTACTAATTTCTTTTAGGCTGTATGGAAGTAAACTAATAATTGCGGTTCTGCCTGCTAAAGACTGGTTTATGGAGTCCAAAAGATTAAATTGCTGTGATCCAGTCAGGATAAACATTTCTTTTACTTTTTTTTCATCGACTATCGCTTGAATATATGAAAGTAAAATTGGCACTCTTTG
>RFQS01000189.1 GCA_009924885.1 Pseudomonadota bacterium
AAATCAAGCTTCTAAAAATCTGGCGTGAATTAAATAAATTAGATTTCCCTTCTATATATTTAGAATATCTATTAATAAAGGATGTTCTTCTTTATAAAAGCAAAAATAGTAATAATCTGGGAGCTAATTTTTTCCATGTGCTTCAAACATTAGCTCAAAATACTAATAATTGTCTTTACTCTAGACTTATAGACCCTGCGAATTCTAATAATGTTCTTTCTGATCTTTTAACAAAGCAAGAAAAAGAGAAAATTATTAGTGCTGCACAGAAATCTATTAGCAAGCCATACTGGGAGGAAATGATTTACTAAGCCATGATTAATGCCCTCACCATTACCAATCTTACAGTCCTTAGCTCTAAAGGAGAATGTCTGAGTTTAGAATTTAAGGAGCCTAAATTTTAATGTTCATTTTCACTCAAGATGATATTTTAACTTTAAAAGAAAACTCGGAAATAGAGCCTAAGCAAGCCTCTGGTAAGGATGGTAGGGGTGTGCTTTCTCTTAGGGCTCGTGAAGAAGCTTGTTCTGGTGTTCATGAACGCCTAAAAGATATTTCCTCACAACATTCTGCTGACATTGCTAAAGCTTTAGCTAGTTTAGTAAAGCAAAAGTATTTAATTCCTAGAGGTGTACGTAGAGGAATTTCTTATGTGTTAAATAAAAATTTTAGCTCCACTGATTTGTTACCAAGCTCCCCTGATTTGAGTCTAAAAACAGCAGAGGAAAAGATTTCAGAATTAGCAAGAAAAAATAAAAAGCTTAGCCAATCAGAAATGCAAAAAAATATTAGCTCAAAACAATAAACCATGCCCACACTCAACGAATCAGACATAGAACAATCTTTAATAGACTTGCTTGTCGCTCAGGGCTACGAATATTTTTATGGTCCAGATATTGCCCCGTATTCTGCAAACTCTCAAAGAGAAGGCTTTGATAGTGTCATTTTGGAAAAACATCTTAAAGAATCTTTAAAGAGGCTTAATCCAGATATCCCAGAATCAGCTAGGCATGAAGCATATCAGCATATTATTAATCTTGGTTCAGCTGATCTAATGGCAAACAATGAAAAGTTTCATAATTATTTGACTGATGGGATCACTGTAGAATATTTTAAAGATGGAAACACCCAAGGAATTGATGTAAAGCTTCTTGATCTTGAAAACGTCACGAGGAACAGCTTTTGGGTAGTTAATCAATTTGTAATTAAAGAAAACAATAACGAAAAAAGACTTGATGTCGTAATTTTCGTAAATGGACTTCCTTTGCTAGTCGTAGAACTTAAAAGTGCCATTGATGAAAAAGCCACTCTGGAAAGAGCTTTTACGCAAATCCAAAATTATAAAAAAGCAGTGCCCAGCATTTTTTACTATAATTCGCTCTGTGTTATTTCTGATGGTATAGATGCTAGAGTCTCTTCTGTTTCCGCCCCTTTCTCTCGCTATCTTGCTTGGAAATCTCCAGAAAAAAAAGAAAATGGCATAATTCCTGAAATGCAAATCATGGTCGAAAAGATGCTTGATAAAAAGGTTTTGCTGCGTTTGATCAGGTATAACACAGTCTTTGAGCAGGAAGAGAAAAAAGATGAAAAGACTGGACTTTTATCAGTGGTGAAAGTTAAAAAAATTGCAGCTTATCATCAATATTACGCTGTAGAAAAAGCCGTAAAAGAAACGCTCAGAGCGACACACGAACAAGAGGGTGATAGAAAAATCGGTGTTATTTGGCATACCCAAGGATCAGGAAAATCACTGTCTATGGTTTTCTATACTGGGCAAATTGTCGTAGAACCAGAGATGAAAAATCCAACTATCGTGATTTTGACTGATAGAAATGATCTTGATGACCAGCTTTTTAGCACTTTTGGGAATTGTAAACAGTTACTCCGGCAAACTCCCGTTCAAGCAGAAAGCAGAGAGGATCTTAAAGAGCTTCTTAAAGTTTCTGGTGGTGGAGTGATTTTCACGACTATTCAGAAATTTTCTCCTAGTGAAGGAAATATTTATGAAACTCTTTCAGAGAGATCTAATATCATCGTAGTCGCAGATGAAGCTCATCGTAGCCAATACGGATTTAAAGGAAGAGAGGTAGAGACCGAAGATGGATCAGAAATCAGATATGGAAATGCCAAATATTTGAGAGATGCTTTACCAAAAGCTTCATTTATTGGTTTTACTGGAACCCCCATAGATAAAGCAGACCGATCAACGAGACGCGTTTTTGGTGATGAAATAGATATTTATGACATCAAACAAGCTGTAGATGATGGTGCTACTGTGCCGATTAGTTACGAAAGTAGGCTTGTGAAAATTAGATTTAATCAAGAAGTAGTAAATAAAATTGATTATGCAGTAGACGAGATCCCAGGGGCGACAGAAGAACAAAAAGAAAAAGCTAAAAAGAAAAATGCACAAATAGATGCTATCGTTGGGCACCCTGAAAGACTGCAAGATATAGCTAAAGATATTGTTGAGCATTTTGAAGCAAGGCAAAAGACTTTTGAAGGTAAAGCTATGGTCGTTTGTATGACTAGGCAAATTGCAGTTAATCTCTATCGAGACATAGTGAATCTTCGCCCAGATTGGCACGATGATGAATTAATGAAAGGGGCTATTAAAATTGTAATGACTTCAAGTAGTGATGATCCAGAAAGCTTTCAGGCTCACCATACAAGCAAAGAAGATAGAAAGAAACTTGCTCTTAGACTTAAAGATGCTAATGACCTACTGCAAATGGTTATTGTGCAATCAATGTGGCTAACTGGCTTTGATGTTCCTTGCTTGCATACCATGTATATTGATAAAAAAATGCAAGGTGCAAATTTGATGCAGGCGATTGCTCGTGTGAATCGTGTATATAAAGATAAACCTGGTGGACTGATTGTTGATTATATCGGTATTGGACAGGATCTCAGAAATGCGATGGGGGTTTATATCCAGAGTGGTGGAGAAGGTGAAGCGGTTCGTGATATTGCAGAAGCAATCGCAGGCATGAAAACTAAATTTGAAATAGTAGATCAGATGTTCCATGGTTTTGATTACAAGCAATATTTCAAAGCTGGGCATAACGAAAAATTAAAAATTTTGCTCGGTGCCTCAAACTTCATTTTGCAAAATGAAAAACTAAAAGACAGATTCCTTGCAGAAATAATTGCACTCTCAAAGCTTTTTGCTATGGCTGTTCCAAGCTTTGAAGCCGAGCTAATAAGAGATGAAGTAGCATTCTTTCAAGCCATTAAAGCTCGTATTAATAAATTCATTCCGAGTACTGGAAAATCAGATAGGCAAGTAGAAACAGCAGTCAGACAAATTTTAGATGAAGCTTTAGCGAGTGATGGAGTGGTAGATATTTTTGAAGCTGCTGGGATTAAGACTCCGACATTAGATATTTTGTCAGAGGAATTTTTACTTGAAGTAAAAAATATGGAGCAAAAAAATCTGGCCTTTGAACTTCTTCGCAAACTCCTTAATGATGAAGTGACTATTAGAAAAAGAAAAAATATTATCCAAGGGAAAAAGTTTAGCGAAATGCTTCAAAATGTAATCAAAAGGTATCACAATAATCAAATTGATACCGCTCAGGTAATTCAAGAACTTTCAAAAATTGCTCATGAAATGAAGCTAGAAGACCGCAAGGCAGAGGAATTAGGATTGTCATCAGAAGAGTATGCATTTTATTCAGTTTTGGCACACTAAATTTCTTGAAGACCATAAAATGAAAGAACTGATCCATGTGATAGTCGAGGTTATTCGTAAAAATGCGACAGTTGATTGGGAGAAAAGAGAAGATGTCAGAGCTACACTTCGCCTCACCGTTAAAAAAATATTGATGAGATATGGTTATCCGCCAGATCTTGCGAGAATAGAAGCAGATAGAGTGCTTGAACAGAGTGAATTGCTGGCAAGTGAATTAACAAAGGCGTAAAATTAGGTTCAATCATCAAGGCAATGATTAAAAACAAAAAAGCTAAACCGCAAGGGTCTAGCTTTTGGGCGTGTAGCCAAACGAACAAGTTCAAGGCTGAGGAGGACGAATGACCGCAGTGTACTGGGTGTACATGAGGATCATGAGGACGACGAAAACGCAGAAATTGGAGTTTCGCTACACGCCCCT